>CAIYBH010000313.1 GCA_903924405.1 uncultured Planctomycetaceae bacterium
CTTCGCTGACTTCGTTCACCGCGTAGACAAACCGTCCGGAAGGATGCATGGCGAGGAACGAGGGATTGGTCAGTTCGGCGGCAAGGACAGGTTCAGAGAACGTGCCCTGCTCGTCGTCAAACATGACGGTGTAAATGCCTTTGCTGAGACTGCCACCTTCGGTGTAGGTGCCAACATACAGACGCAGGGAGCCGGCAATCGCGGATCCTCCGGCGAGGGTCAGCAGCAGAGCGGCAGGGATCAGGCGGGCGAAGCGGCGAAGACTGACGTGAGGCATAGGCGTTGGGTTCCGTGAAGGTAACAGCGAGTTGAGCGGAAGGTGAACCACCGAACTTTATGCTATCGCTTCGCGTGGAAAAAGACAGTGGTGCCCCGGGATCGTGTTACGATGGCAGGATGGGAGTCCGGGGGAGCGTTTTCGGAGGGATTGGGCCGTGGTGTCCGTTCCCCGGTTTCAGCAGTGAAAAAGCAGCACGTTTGCTTCGACGGAGCGGAACGCGACTTTTTTGCGTGTTACGGAGGCCATGGGCAAGGAGCCTGACGAGGAGAACTGCGCGTGCAGCGTCTTCCGCCAATAAAAAATCCACGGTCGGAGCCGAAGCCTCAACCGTGGATTCCGGAGTTTGAATGGGTGTCGGGCGTACTACTTCCAGTCGTAGACGATCAGGCTGTCGAGAGCGCGGACAAAGATCTGTCCGTCCGCCACAGCGATGTGCGCCCAGGTGGAAGTATCGCTGACATGGAACTTGTCGATTTCCTTGTATTCGGTCGGGTTGGCATCGAACAGGATCAGATCACCGGCTGAGTCGAGCGCGAGCACTCTGGTACCATTGACCGCCATGCTCCAGTATTCACCGAACGGAGTTGTCCGCCACAGTGATTCGCCACTTGCCGGATCAAGGCAGGAGAATCGGCGATTCCTGAGGTGCAGATAGATCTTCCCATCCACGACCACCGGGGAAGACATGTAGGCCTCAGTCTGATTCTTCCAGACTTCACGGGTCTGCCATCCGGCATCAGTTTTTGTAACTTCGTACATCAGTGCGCCACCGCCGTAGCTGGACGTGAAGATCTGGTCGCCGATGATTGTCGGTGTGAGGATATTCATGTCACGGAATGACGGAATCGCTATGGACCAGAGTTCTTCACCGGATTCCGGATTGACTCCGCAGAGTTTTGCTCGTGTCTGAATCACCAGTTGCCGAGTGCCTGCGAGGGTGGCCAGCATTGGAGAAGAAAACGCACCCCCCATCATGCCACCGGCTTCCTTCAGCGACCGCCAGGCCATTTCCCCGGTTTCACAATTCAGCTTCACCAGACCACCGGACGTCTGAACGTACAGAAAGCCCTGATCGACGAGGGGTGAACAGACGAAGCCAAAGGTCTGCCCAACGGTTTCAAACATTTCACGAAAGTCGGCACGCCAGACTTCCTTGCCGGTTTCGGCATCGAGAGCGACGAGGACATCGAGCATGCCGGGGACGAAGAGTCGCTTGCCGTCATAAACCGGCGTGGCACGGATCCAGCTGCCATTGGATGCGGCGAAGAACGGCACGGACATTGCGCCGGGCCATTCCACCTTCCACAGTTCCTTGCCGGAATCGCGATCCAGAGCCCGTGTGACTTCATTTTCCTTGTTGACGGTTTCGGTGATGAACACCTTGTTTTCGCTGACGATTGGGCCGGAGTAACTGGGACCGAGCGGAACCCTGTAGGCTTCTTTCAGGTGTTCAGGCTTCAGTGACTCGGGCCATGCGGCCTGAGCCACAGTGCAGGTTCGGTCGTTTCCTCGCCACTGCACCCACTGGGCCCGGTCTGCGGCTAAGGACAAGGCTGGCAGACAGATCAGGGCCGTCAGTGACTTCAGAAAACGCATAGAGAGCTCCGGGAATTGACGAGGAAAACACGAAGGACTCTGCAGCGCGATGCCGGAGTGCCGTTACCTGCGAAAAAAACGGCATCCCGGCAGCGCAACAGAAGATTGTCAGCGTCACGGCGGCGAGAAGGCGATTTGCACACCGATGATTGATGGACAGCAACACCGCACAGCAACCAACCGCCGCGGGCCGAACGTTATGAACGTTTTAGAGGCTATCGGTCGCAAGGCAACCGATTTTTTCTCACGGTTTTTTCGAGAAATGGTCAAAAAACAGCTGGAGGGGCCATTGCAAACACGCAGGGGTGGCAGAGGATTTGCGGGAAGGGTTGAGGGATCGGCAGTTGCCTGACTGGGCGAGCGACAGGAGCATACGGAAATGAGTGAATTGTTAGTTTGGGTAACTTGGTGGCTTCTTTCCGGGGCTTCCGGCCTCGGTGAGACGTTGTTGACCGCGATTCAGGACGGTGCCTCTCCGGCCGTCGTTGAGACGGGCGATCCCGGGATCGCAGCGGAAGCGGAGTCGGTCGATGAGTCGGCCGGGAAAGATCGGGGGCAGGCACAAGCTGGATCATCGGTGTCGGAATATCTATGCCGTCGGCTTCCGGCGCGCCCAGCGGCAGCGCTGCGGATTGACGGCCGACTGGAAGAGCCGTTGTGGCAGCAGGCGGAATGGTCGGCTGAGTTTATGGACATCGAGGGCGTGACAAAGCCTCGTCCGAAATATTCAACGCGCATGAAGATGCTGTGGGATGACGAGTGTCTGTATATTGCTGCAGAGCTGCAGGAGCCGCATGTCTGGGGCAACCTGACTCGCAGAGATTCGATCATTTTTCACGACAATGATTTTGAGGTATTTCTGGATCCGGAAGGTGATGGCCTGGCCTATGGTGAGTTGGAATTGAATGCGTTGAATACGGTTTGGGATCTGCGATTGCCGCGGCCGTACCGTGATGGTGGTCAGGCCGACGACGGCTGGACGATTCCTGGATTGCGGACGGGCGTCAGCATTCAGGGAACGTTGAATGATGCGTCGGACGTTGATCAGGGCTGGACGATTGAGATCGCGATCCCGTGGGCTGGGCTGGAGACACTGAACGACCGGGAAAAACCCCTGCGGCGTGCGATCCGGGATGGTTCGGTCTGGCGAGGATGGGAGACGTTCTCGGACACGGACATGGTGGCTCAGTTCAAAGACGTGGCATGGCCGGCCGTGGTTCCGTTGACGCCGCGTGAGGGAACGCAGTGGAGAATCAACTTCTCGCGTGTAGAATGGCCACACGAAGTGGTGAATGGTCGGACGCGGCGACAGGAGGGAAGCCGCGAGGACAACTGGGTCTGGTCGCCTCAGGGTGTTGTGGACATGCACCGACCTGAGACGTGGGGAATTCTGCGGTTCACCGCACAGACCGTGGGCAGCACCGAGCCGGTCAAGTCAGAGGGATCGCCCGGAAACTGACGTTGTGGGGGAAACTACGACGGGCGGTTTGAAGCAAGAGCAAAACGGTGAGCTGGCAGGAGGCATGGGGGGGCCCGCTGGTGAGTTGATGTGCGGAACGGTTTGGTGGAGCCGATCTGGTTCTGCTTTCGGCCTATCCTGCGCCTTCGAAGTTGCGGTCGTTGTCGGGTGGATTCAGAAACTGCGGGAAACTGCGGGACGAGGCTTGTCGTAATGGCGAGGGGCTTCCAGGATACGGGACCGCTTCGTTTCACGAATAGGGAACCTGTGAGTGGGACGCGAAGGTATTCCGGCGTAAAGCCTTGTTGGGTTGTTAAGTCTGAATTGCTGACGGTGGGACGGGATGCCTGCATTCCCGTCGGACAGAGCGTAAAAATTTCTGGCTGAGTTGTGATCGATGAAGAAATGTCGACGCTGTACCAAAACGGCTACCCTGCACGTTACTGAAATTCGCGAAGGCAAAGCGGTCGCGGTGCATCTGTGCGATACGTGCGCTCGAGAGTACCTGGAGCAGGGAGGACCGGACGAGACGGTATTTCCGGAGTTGCCAGGCAAGCTGAGCGATGTCATGGCAGAAACCGCGGAATCTCAGGCCGTGTGCCCGAACTGCGGCATCACCTTCCGTGAGTTTCGGGAGCATGGTCGATTCGGGTGTGCGCAGGACTACACGGAATTCATGGCTGAGCTGATCCCGCTGCTGGAAAGCATCCACGAGGATTCCCGGCATGTGGGCAAGCAACCGCGGGGAACGATTGTGGGGACGAAGGACCAGTCCCGCCTGTCGCAGCTTAGAAATCAGCAGCGCACGGCGATTGAGAAGGAAGATTATGAGGCGGCTGCGGTCCTGCGCGATCAGATTCTGGAGCTTGAAGCGAAGATCAGGACACCGACACCACCGAAATCCGGGCGTCGTCGCAAACCACCAGGAAGTTCGTCTGACTGAGCTCGGTGGGCGAGATTCGGCGAGGGCCGGGGTAACGAGCCCCCGTGAAGCGCCGGATTCGAGAAACTTTCCGTGGCCTGCGCTGTACTGCAACCAGCTCGGCTCATAGAATTTTGGATCGGCCGCCTTCGCTGATGTCGGCAATTCGTCAGCGGTCCTGTTCCGTGTACTCAAACGGCGATCGTTGCGGGATTTGTGGCGAGTTCTGTGTCCGTGGACCCTGGTTCAGGAAGCCGCGGGGGCTGGATGGCGGGCGGGCTGGATGGCGGGCGGGTTGGATGGCCTCGGTTTGTGTTGTCTCTGGCGAATGATTTCCGGCCTGAATGTGTGATTCGTACCGCCTGGGGTCAGGGCTGACCAGCTTCGTCAATCAGTCAATAGCTTGCTGTGTCAGCGAGTGAATTTCGCGGGAACAATTCGTTGAGCTCTGAACGATCAGAAAACAGCAGCCTGATGGCGGCCCTTGTGCAGACCAGCGGAGAGTGGTTGCGCGGAACCGGTCCGGAGTCGGACATTGTGATTTCCAGCCGTGTCCGACTCGCCAGAAACGTAGCGGGATTTCCGTTCATTTCCCGGGCGACAGCGGACGTGCGGGTGCAGGTCATTCAGCAGGTCAAAGCGGCGCTCCGCGGCACCTTTCAGGGGCGGAAAATGCTGCCGGTCAACGTCGAATCGTTGTCCGCTCTGGACAGTCAGTTTCTGATGGAGCGGCAGTTAATCAGTCGCGAGCTGGCTCGGGGTGACGGACCGCGTGCCGTTGTGTTTTCTGAAGGTGAACGTTACAGCGTGATGATCAACGAAGAAGATCATTTGCGTCTGCAGGTGCTGCACAGCGGTCTGGCGCTGGAGGAAAGCTGGCAGGAGTGTGACGCGTTGGATGACCTGATTGAGTCTCAGGTGCCGGTGGCATTTCACCCGCAGCTGGGATATCTGACGGCCTGTCCGACGAATGTGGGCACAGGCATTCGCATCAGCGTCATGCTTCACCTGCCTGCTCTGCGACTGACGCGTGATATTCAGAAGGTGCACCAATCGGCACAGAAAATCAATCTGGCTGTGCGTGGGTTGTATGGCGAAGGCAGTCAGGCATTGGGTGACTTTTATCAGATCTCCAATCAAGTCACGCTGGGGAAGTCAGAGACGGAACTGATTGGTGAGGTGCAGGAAGTGGTGTTGCGGATCGTGGAGTGGGAACGTCGTAATCGCGAGTTTCTGGTGACGAAAAACCGCTCTCAGTTGCACGACCAGGTTTCGCGAGCTCACGGAACGCTGACCAGTGCTCGTTCCATCAGCTCTGAAGAAACCATGCATCTGCTGTCAAGTCTGCGGATGGGCATTCGGTTGGGCCTGATTGAAAACCTCGACGCCGGGACGGTCAACGAATTGTTCATTCACACGCAACCTGCGCACCTGCAGGTTCTGCAGGGAGAAGCACTGGAAACCGAAAAGCGCAATCTGGCTCGGGCGAATTATCTGCGGCGGCGTCTGAATCTGACGGCCCCCTGATTTCGCAGAGTCAGGGCTTGCCCTCGTGGCGTCCTGCAGGTCGGCTGGTTGTCACAGAGTGTGATGAATCATCGCTGGAATGTGGGCCACGTGAAGTGGGTTGGGATAGAGGCCTGTTAAGCGGGCTCCCGGCACCAGATGCAGGCTGGCCGGGGCGTTAGTGGGGGCGGTGGCGGAGTGCCCGGGCGTCTGGCGTGTGCCACTGAGCTTTCTCTGTTTTTTCCTGATCAGTCTCTGAGGCTTTGGTGTCGTATGTTATCACTCGAGAACTATCGCTGGCCGGCCGAATGGGAGCCTCATGCGGCCACGTGGACTGCCTGGCCGGTGAATCCCAATTCGTGGCCGGGGATCTTTGAACGTATACCGTCTGCGTTTGCGAAATTTGTGGCGGTGATGGCGGAATTTGAACCTGTGCGGATTCTGGCCGGTGGCCCCGGTGTCAGGGAATCGGCGCAGGCCCTCGTCGATGCCGCCTGCTCCGCTCAGGGCAGTCGTTTTACCCCGGAACTCTTTGAGATTCCGGTCAACGATTCCTGGTGTCGCGATCATGGCCCGATTTTTCTGAACGGGCGGCCCGGGACACCAGCTTCCGGGACTCAGGTGATCATCGACTGGGACTACAACGCGTGGGGAGGAAAATATCCACCATGGGACTTTGATGCGGTGACGGCGCGGCGAATTGCGACGCACCTCGAAATCCGTGCCTTGCGTCCACGGTTAATTCTTGAGGGAGGGGCGATTGAAGGAAATGGCGAGGGGACGGTACTGACCACCGCCAGTTGTTTGTTGAATCCCAATCGCAATCCCGGGATGACTCAGGAAATGATGGAAGAGACGCTGGCCTGGTGGTTGCAGGCACGGCAGGTGATCTGGCTGCCGGGTCACGGGATAGTGGGCGACGATACGGACGGACACATCGATCAGGTCGCCAGATTTGTCGATCGACGCAGGGTGCTGGTTGCCGCGCCCTGGTCAGACGATGCTGACGAAGCCGAAGACTTGCGGGCCAACTGGGCCGCGGTGGAAGCGGGCATAAACAGTGCTGGCGACAGTTTGATTCCGCTGGCCCTGCCGATGCCGACGCCGAAGTTTCAGGAGGACGCGCGGATGCCGGCGTGTTACTGCAACTACATTCTCGTGAATGGTGGTGTGATCGTGCCCACCTTCCGCGATGTGGCCGACGACCAGGCGCTGCAGATTCTGCAGGACTGTTATCCTGAGCGACGAGTTGTGGGTGTGGACGCACTGGACCTTGTCTGGGGGTTGGGAGCGTTTCACTGCATGACACAGCAGCAACCCGCGATGTGAGCGTGGTGTGAGCGTGGTGTGAGTTGGGAAAATGAAACGGTGCGAGCATGGGCATCGTGAGTCGGCCGTTGGGGCGTTGAGGATTGAGTGCGAGCATCGCATTGCTGAGCACAGGAATTCGAATCCGTTGCAACTCATGCGGCGGAAAGTGATTCATCCCCTCCCCTCGCCCGGGATGGTGAAACGGTGTTCAACCAGAGGATAGTCGCGTTTCGCTCCGCCGAAACGTGCGTCCAGCGTGCTCCAGCACACCGGCGAGCGTGGAATGTCAGCCTTCCGAGATGCTTGTCTCGACTTGAATGTGGTGAGCTGCAAAGGTGTTCTGCTCGGTGGGCTGACACCGCACCGCTCACCATTCTGGGAGACGCCTTGCTGCCATCAAGCAAAAAACGCCCCGGATCTCACCGATGAAGATCGTTTCGCCAATCCACCCCTGACCTCCCGGTATCCCCCCCGTGCCTGTGCTCGTGCCGTGGCTGTGCTCGCGCTCGTACCCGTACCCGTACCCGTACCC
>CAIYBH010000314.1 GCA_903924405.1 uncultured Planctomycetaceae bacterium
GATCTTTGTTTCCGCTTCCTCACGGGCGCGGCTCGTGGTGGGCGTGACAGGAGGTACTGGTGGGCTCCCCAAGGTGCATGGGCACTTCGTATCTGGCACCTCGATTCTTATTTTCTGCCAGTCTCTGCGGGATGAATCGCAGATCGGCGCCGCATGGATATTCCTGCTTGAACGGGTGGGGTGCATCTTTGTCTCCGCTTCCTCACGGGCGCGGCTCCTGCTGGGCGTGATGGGCGGTCCTGGTGGGCTCCTCAAGGTGCATGGGCACTTCGTATCTGGCACCTCGTATCTTATTCAGTCACGATCAATGGATCAGGAGCAGCGATGGACGTCCTGCACTTGAATCCACAACCCGACCAAAACGAACGACCAAAGAATGAGCACGGCCCCGCTTGCGGTGCTCCCGAGATTGGGCGGTCGCTGACCGCACAATCCGTACTGGGGGTGATCGTTGAATATGGCCGTTGGCCAAAAGGCAACGGAACGAAACCAATGTCCTGGGGCGTTGCCCTCAGGCTACGATGAATATCGCCTTTGGCGAAAAAATAACGGACAAACCATTTGGTCACCCAACACAACGAACAACCCTTTTGGCCAACGGCCATAGTCACCATAGCCAAGGGCAACGCCCTTGGAACACGAACCCCACAACACTCATTTGGCCAACGGCCATAGTCAAATCGTTGCCGCCGCGGGGGCTGGGCGTCGCCGCGGGGGGCATCCACCTGTCGCCGCGTTATTTTCTGCCAGCCTCTGCGGGCTGAATCGCAGATTGGCACATCGTGGATATTCCTGCTTGAATGGGTGGGGCGATCTTTGTTTCCGCTTCCTCACGGGCGCGGCTCGTGCTGGGCGTGACAGGCGGTACTGTAAGTGATAGCCGAGAAGACGTTGAATATCGTTCCCTGTCAAGATTCGCCGGAGGTGTGGGCCGGGACACAGGGCGGAGTTTGAAAAGCACGTCCCAACACGCCTGCCGACGCCTGACATGAATGATGTCCGCCGGATCACACGTTTTCAGTGCGTCGTATCAGTTGGAAATTGTTAATTTTCCGTCCGACATCCAGACAAAGATTAACACTGCCAGAATGAGACCCAGCAGGCTTGCAAACGCGATTTTCCAGGCACTGTACGGTCGCTCGCCCTGCACTTCACCCGTCGCTGCGTTGATGAAAATCTGATAAGTCCTGCCGTGAAAGCGATATGCCATCAGCCAGACCGGCAACAACAGGTGCCGGTACGTCAGGGCACTCATCTGCGATTTGATGCTGCTGATCGACTGTCTGTCGCCGCCAATCCGCGAGCGCACTTCGTCCTCAATCATGCCATCGATACGAGATTTCCCCTTGGCAAACCCATCATCCAACTCGATGTCGTAGGTTCGTGCCATCATGCCGGCCAGAAATCGCTGGTCAAACGGCACCACATCCTGAAACGGCCAGGGTTCCAGCGCTTCGATGAACTCACGGTTCATTCCGGAATTGGCAAGGATCGGAATGTCATCAAAGAATCGCTGGAATTTTCCGCTGACCGGCGTCCAGTGTGTGCGAGTCTCCGTGCGACGGTTTTGTCCGCTGCCCACAGTCACCGTGTAGGTGTTACCTCGCTGGCCAGACCAGGCTGTGAAGGTCATCGAGTCATAAATCCGGATAAATCCGGGGATAAATCCGGGGCCATCCACCTATGAGTTTTATCGTAAACCCCATGTTCACAACGGATTCGCGTGTCATGTCTCACTGCAAAGGGGCGGTGTGCGGATGCCGTGAGCATGGCGGCACTCGCTCTCGATCGCTCGCGTGTGCACGCCTGTGAGCCGTCCATAGAAGCGTCAGGGCGCGAGCCCTCCGGTGCCGTGCCTCATCCCTGACCCTCACCCTTGGCCAGCGTTCTGTGACAGCAGCCCCGACTGCGGGCCGCGTCCTCCCCGCATGGTGAATTCGACTTAAGTCAGTACCGCAGGTATGCATCCTCCGTGAACGGCGACTCCCGCCGACCTCGTTCGCACATTCCTATCGCCCTCTCTCAGTGCTCCAGGCCGGCTGCTGACAACAGTCGACATCAAACTCTGCTCCCCACGCATCCCATGTCTGCGGAGAGCCCGCGGGAACACACGCACTCTGCTTACGATCGTGACTGCTCACCTTGAATGTGGTGATTTTGCAGGCGACCAGCGAGGTGCTACCATCTAACTACGAAAGACACGAAACACACGAAAGAAAACAGGAACAAAATGCTGGGGCTCTGGAAAACAGCAATAGAATGCAGATCCTTCCTTTCGTATTTTCGTGGTTCCAGGAACCTGTCTTGTGGTTCACACATGAGGAAAACAACATGTCGATAACCGTCACGATTGAAGAAGCCAGAGAAAAACTGCTGGAACTGGTCCATCAGTTAGGCCCCGGAGACGAACTGCTCATTACAGAAAACAACCAGCCGTTGGCGAAGCTCACCAGCGAACTGGCCAAATCACCTCGGAAGCAGCGTCCGGGGCCGGGACTGTGCAAAGGAATGATCACGATCATTTCCGACGACGACGATCATCTGAAAGACTTCCAGGAGTACATGTAATGCGACTGCTTCTGGACACGCATGCACTCTACTGGTACACGACCGGGGATTCGAAGCTGAGCATTCAGGCTCAAACGGTCATTCAGGACGCAACCAATGACGTCTTCCTCAGCCCGGCATCACTTTGGGAAATTGCGGTGAAAGTGAGCAACGGGAAGTGGAAGATGAACAAGTCATTTGAAGTGTTTCTGGATCGATGTCTGAACCAATACGAATTCAACATCCTGCCGATTCAACCCTCGCATACGATCGCAGTCAGTCGCCTGCCGTTCCCCACGGATCATCGTGATCCCTTTGATCGAATGCTGATTTCACAGGCGATTGCTGAAAGTATGGCCCTCGTCAGCGTTGACTCGGCATTCGATCCTTATGGTGTGACAAGAATCTGGTGACTCTCCGATGAGCGATCTGAATTAAATCCACACGGCCCTCAATCGCCTCTTCCACGAGGAAGGGCAACGCGTCGTCTTCCGGAACGACCCTGACCAGGAAGTTTTCCACGACCGTGCCGTAATAAAAACGGGGCCATCCATCTGTTGATTGATTCCATAAGTGTATTCTCAGTCTGGATTTACACTCATGGTTCTGTAAATATTCGCCGAAGGCGTGGGGTAAATGGCGCAGCGTAAAGGGAAGTGCAGAGCACATTGCAGCGCAAGGAGTGGCGAGACGTTGTCAGGAATTCGGCGTATTGGCGGCGTTTGAGTTCAGGACGAATTGGCGACCGGGTTGACGGACATTGCAGCCTGAAATTCGGACAGGCGAGTTGGTGACAGGTTCCACGGGAGGAAGTCAGCCACGTTGGTCGGTGCGTTGCTGCCTGCCTGAGCACACTCTTCGAAGTACAAATTCAACCAGCGTCGCGGGTTGATCTTCCAAAGTGCCAGTGTCGCAAAGATAGAAAACAGCATCATCGCCATGCGGCCGGACCACTCAGATCCGCTGCCGTAATAATTCTTGCGACCGACGGCCGGACCACGCATCAGTCGTTCACCGTAGTTGGTATCCATCGGCACGCGTGAATCGTTGACAAACAATGTCAAGCCGTTCCAGTGCTCTGACAGACTCACCAGCACTTTGCTACACGGCTGCCGAAGTGTCTTGTCAGAGAGTTCGGTGTCTCGCTGAGACGCCATTGTCGCCACATGCTGTCTCAGCTGGAGTTCAGCAGCAGCTCGTTCGTTTGTACCGGGCGAGTGTCGCAGTCGTTCCCGATTGACGCCATACAACTCACGAATTCGCAGCAGCCACGCCAGAGCCCAATCCTTCAGCTCGGGATAACCCTTGCCGACGCGCACAAAGTCACGGCGTACATGAGCCCAGCAGAATGCCAGCAGCAACTTGCCCGACTTGACCTGAGCCATGGCCTTGTACGCACTGTAGCGATCGACCACCAGCACGCCCTCGACCGCTTTTCCAAAGTGCGATTCCGGGACGTCGTGGCTGCGAGTTGCGTCCAGCACATAGGCAACCGCATCGTCGCCAGCGAACAACCATAGCCACCAATGGCAGCCTTTTTTCCCGGATTTTTCTTTGAAAACGTACCATCGCGTCTCATCGGCATGCGAATACACAGACTCCGCCTGACGCGTTCGAATCGCATTGTAAACGGGCGTCAGCATGGGCTCGATCCGCCGCAGTCCGTCAGCGATCGTTCCCGGGGCCAGATTCAGTCCCAACAGTTGCAACTGCCCCCCGATGCGATGCATCGGACGCTGCAGATAAAACTTTTCCAGCAGCAGATGGATCCACACGCTCGTCCCGCAGAGACTCTTTGGAAGCAGCTTCGCAGGAAGCAGTGCGGTAATGGTCCGTGGCTGGTCGACACATTCGCAGATTCGGCGGTATCGCTTGCGCCGCATGACGCGACGATACGTGACCGTTTCGATTTCAATCTGTTCACTGTCTGCATTGTGCCCCAGAGCTTCGAGCGGCAGTCCACAGCATGCACAGACTTTGGCGTCGTCAGGAACATCAAGCTCTTCAATGCGAACGGGCAGATGCGAATAATCACGGCGCTTCGGGGCCGGACTTCCGGGCTGCCGCCCACGCTTCTTCGCGGGAACCAGCTGCTCCTGCGGATCCTCCAGTCGATTGGTGCGATCGGTGCCGTACTCTTTCTCAGATTTTTTGCCGAAGCGTTCGTCCCGAAGCTGCCGAATCTCAGCCTTCGCTTCATTCAGTTCGGCGTGCAACTTCGTGTTCCGCTCGACCACGTCCGCATGCCGACTCTTCCAGTAACCCACGTCGCACTTCAGTGAACTTACCTGCTGACGCAACTCCGCATTCTCAGCACGCAACTCACCGACTTCCCGACGCAACTCCTCCACCAGAGCCCACAACGACCCCAACTGTCCATCAACCGGATTCCATTCCAGATGAATACTGCTCATGGTGTGAAGAATTAAAACATCCGGAAATTCTACGCCAGATCAATTCCGCTTTCCCCACGCCTTCGGCGAATATTTACAATCCAAACCGGTCTTGAAAACCGGAGTGCCCTCACGGGTGCCCAGGGTTCGAAGAAGACTTCAGCACCGGGGTGATGCAGGAAGCAGGATTTGGTAGGCCTGTTGTTTCTTGTTGCAGTGGGCTGCTTCACGCCCACTCCTGGGCGAGCGGATCAGGCAGTGAAAGGAACAGGCGTTGACAAAGGCAACAGGTCGACGGCCACGGGGTGATAGATCTCGATTTATCGAGTACATCGTTAACAGATGATGATGCCAACTACGTTCATGGCAGAACAGAAGCTGGCCGCACACGCCCGCGGTCAGTCTGACGGACCAGAGGACAAGCAGTGTCAATTCATCTCCGACACGCCGGTGCCAGGGGTTCGGAAAACCGGTCGCAGACAGAGACGACAGAGCAGGCCGTCTGATCCGCGGGAACATGCTCTGCCGCCGCTGCATTTCTGATCAGCGTTCCGAATCCGTTTTCGCTGACAGTTCAGTTGCTGACCTTAACCCTGAGGCCCGCGAGTGTTTCCCTGAGCTTTGTGAGTTCTGCTTCGCTTTCCGGAAGAATCTGATCCTGAAACGCCGGCAGCAGGTGTTCCCAGACCAGGTCAAGCTGCCGCTGCATGTTGCCCGTTTTTGCGGTGATGGCGATCACTGCGTCCTGTTTCGGCAGTACGATGCAGAACTGTCCGTCCCTGCCATCGCCGCGATAGGCTCCATGGCGACACTGCCAGAACTGGAATCCGTAACCCTGGCGCCAGTCCGGATTCCCTCCGCTGGGCGCCTTGTCGTTTTCCACCTGCCGGCTTGTGGCAGCCGCGATCCACTCGGAGGGAACGAGCTGCCGGCCGTCCCACTTTCCCTTTTGCAGGTACAACTGCCCGAATTTGGCAATGTCTTCTGTGCGAAGATACAGCCCGTAGCCGCCAATCGAGATGCCCTGCGGACTTGTCTCCCACTTTGGCTTCTCGATCCCGAGAGGTTCGAACAGGCGCGGAGTCAGATAGTCGAGCACCGTCTGGCCTGTGACTTTATGGACAATCGCTGACTGCATGTACGTTGCAGGAGTGTTGTAGAGAAACGTTGAACCCGGCTTGTGGGCAACGGGTTCCGCGAGGAATTTTTTCGTCCAGTCATCATCTTTCCCGAGCTTCGGCTCCACCCCATGACCAGTGGACATGGTCAGCAGATCGCGGACTCGCATGGCCTTCAGGTTCTCTGATGGCTGGGCAGGAGCATCGTCCGGAAAGAACTTCAACACCGGATCGTCGACACTCAGCTTTCCTTCAGCGACGGCCAATCCGACTGCGGTGGACGTGAAGCTTTTGCTGAGCGACCAGAGGATATGCGGCTGCTCCGCGGATTCCGGATTCCACCAGCCTTCTGCCACGACGTGCCCATGCCGGACCAACATGAAACTGTGCATGGTGTTTACGTTTTGGTTCACCGCTTCGACAAACTCACGGACCTTTACCGACGAGATGCCCTGTGACTCAGGAGAACTTCGGGGCAGAGCACGCGATGGTGTGCCGCTCACAGGTTCGTCCACTGCCAGGGCTGCATTTCCCAGCAACGCAAGCGACAGTGCGATGAGCGACCACGAAATTCGAGTACCAATGCTTCCAGCCAGCATGTTTTTGTGACTCCGAATTCTGATGATGAATTGCCGGAGTCCAGCAGCCCGCGCAACAGCGGAACCAGTTCCGGTGACGGGTAATATATCGCACGCACAGGATTTATTCGTGTCGTGCTCGAAATTTTCAGATCAGGGCACTGAAGCTTTCATTGAAGAATTTGCGTTGAGTGAACATTGTGCCGCGAGGCCAGCTGGCTCACCTTCTCAAACACCTTCAATACAATTAATCCCAGCTTCGCTTTGAACGCCGCAGTATGCACTTATCGAGACCGTCCCATTCCTGATCCCCCCTCCTCTACCCCGGATTCTATCTTAGACACTGGTCCGTTTTTGGGGCCACCGTACTACTGCGCGGCCCCCTGCCGCCCCGCTGGGGTTTGACCATAGTTCTGACATTGACAAGGGCTCAAGCCCTTGTCATTACCCACGAAAATGGGGTGTTTGAAATGGATTTGCGGAGCGGCGACACAGGAAATGATTGATTTTCGGTTCGCGGAGTGAAACCGAAGTTATCCATAGGTGATGGTCCGTAAATGCTTTGGCTGTGAGTTGCAGGATGGATTCGGGAGCACCACTTCGATGATCCAGGAGGATCAGTAGGAGTAAAACGCTGGTCACGGAAGGTGAATCCATGCGGATTTCAAAGAACGTCAGAAGGCAAGTACAAGTCAGGAATCGAAAGCAGGTAGCAGCGAAAAAGCAGGCGACTACTCGAAAGGTGATCCGCGAGCAGCATGACGGCGCTGAGCTGCAGAGGGCCGACGTGCTGCAGGAGTCCCAGGTTGCTGACAATGAGCGGTGGGTAAATCAGAATTTTTCGAGGTGTAATTTTGGGCATGTGCTGCGAACACAACGGCTGACGATGATGGCCCGAAACATGCTGGAATGTCCCAACGAATCGCTGCCTAAGCAGAATGTAGAATGGTCGGACGTCAAGGCTGCGTATCGACTCTTTGATCGCAAAGAAGTGACGTTCAATGCCGTCAGACAGTGTCATGAGGAGGTAATACGCCAGACTCCGCCGGGTGTTTATCTCATGATCAGCGACACGACTGATATCAATCATTTCACACATCAAGCGACTGAGGGACTCGGGATGCTGGGCGATGGCAAAGGGCGTGGGATGCAGTTGCACAGTTGTCTGGTGGTCGATGCGGCCACTGGCGTCGTCCGGGGTACTGCGGCGGCGAAGGTCTTCTACCGAAAGTCCATTCCGAAGAATGAAAAGCGAATGCAGCGACTGGCGCGGTCGCGTGAGAGTACATTGTGGGGAGAAGTCACCCAAAAGGCTGGTCGACCTCCTGAAGGCAGTCAATGGATTCACGTCTGGGATCGCGGTGGTGACAATTTCGAAGCCATGTGTCACATTGTTCAGAACAGCTGCGACTGGCTGATTCGAGCTTCGAAGCTCAATCGCGTGGTGCAGTTGGATTCCGGAGACATGACGACGATGGAAGACGCGGTCGCGCATTCAACACCGGTTGGCAGTTACGACCTTCAATTGCGAGCACGCCCGGGGGTTTCCGCAAGAGTGGCATCCATCCAGGTTCGCTCAAGCCGAGTGACGCTGCCGCAGCCGAAAATGAAGAGCCCTTTCGTCAAGTCCTGCGGGATTCAACATATCGCAACGAACGTCCTGGTGGTCGAGGAAGTCAACGCTCCTAAAGGCGTCACTCCGATCCGCTGGATTTTGCTGACAAGTCTTCCGATCAACTCACTCAACGCGGCGTGGACGGTCATCGAATACTACGAAAAAAGGTGGCTGATTGAAGAATATCACAAGGTGATGAAATCCGGCTGCTCGATCGAACGCCACTCGTTACGGACGGCCGCTCGGCTCGAACCACTGATCGGCCTGATCAGCGTCGTAGGCGTTCGTCTGCTTTCAATGAAAACGATTTCTCGCCACGAACCGGAGGCGAAGGCAAAACACCGGGTTCCCGGACTGTGGCTTAAGGCGTTGCTGCTGATGAAACCAAAACTCGCACAGCGGGATTTGACGGTTTACGAATTCTTCCGCGAAGTTGCGAAACTCGGTGGCTTCCTCGCTCGAAAACACGACGGCGAACCCGGATGGCAGTCGATCTGGACTGGCTACAAAAAACTGCATGGACGGATCGAGGGTATGAAACTAGTGATGTCCTAAGGTCTGATTTCGTGGGTAATGACAAGGGCTCAAGCCCGCGGCTACAGCATGCCGTCCCGTTGGGACGCACTCGCACCTGCGCGTGTGCATCGCTGCAGCGCGGGTGGCGTTCCAGCCGCGGAGTAGCGATAAGATGTCGCCATGGGTAACAGTCCATGGTTAACATGCCCTCAAAGCCGTTCAGCGATCGCTTTTCCCAGCCGTTCATAACCTTCTGCACTCAAATGCAGAAAGTCCGGGGCGATTTTTTCAGACGGCTGGCCGTTGCTTTCCAACAGCGCGGAATTGACATTCAGGTATTCCACTCGACTGCCGTCCGCCAGTCTCGGCAGAAGCGCGTTGACGGCTTCGCATTTCAGCCTCAGCGCATCCGTCGGCTGAGCACCGCGCGGCAGCAGTCCCAGCAACAGCACGCGTGAACGAGGACATTTTTCGCCCAGCACGCGCACGATTTCAGCGATTCCGGCCGTAATTTCTTCCGCAGTGAAATCACCATGGCGAACGTTATTGGTTCCAATCAACAGAATGATCCTGTCGGGGGACAGCCCGTCAAATTCGCCATGTTCCAGTCGCCACAGGACATGCTGCGTGGAGTCACCTCCAAAACCATAGTTGACAGCTCGCTTTCCGCTGAAATGTCGTTCCCACGCCGCTTTGCCGGTCGTCTCCCAGCCCTGAGTGATCGAATCACCCAGGAAGGCCAGTTGAACACCCCCCTGCTGTGTTTCTTTCAGTTTCTGAGCATGTCGCGTCAGCCACCAGCCAAACTTTCCAGTGGTCTCCAGCCGCCCCTCAGAAACCGTCGGCACACTCGCCCCTTCCTGCACCCAGTCGAGTGGAAAACGGACAAAGACAAGCCCGCCAGCATCAACACTTTCGTAGAGCACTCCAAGACGGCCATCGGGCAGCACCGTCAGACAGGAGTACATCGCACCGCCCGGATCCAGCAGTCGCCCGCGACTCCACGTGCGTCCACCATCAAGGCTGGAACGGATCGTCAGCGACTTTCTCTGTCGCGCGTCCGCCGGATTGGAAAAGATCAGTTCCCCATGCGGATGTCGGATCAAACTGGCCATGCAGGTCGGGTCGGGCAGGTCCAGCCACGATTCACTCCACTTTCCGTTCCAAAGGTCGCCCTGCCATTCCCACCGCGCCCAGGCTCTCTGCCCCGAACGGGATTCATTCCGCATCGACAAAAGCAGTGCCCCATCCTCCAGCTCAGCAATCGCACTTTCACTCGTCGGAATTCCCACAGGAATAGCCGCTGGCGAAATCCGCCAGTTTTTCCCGGCATCCTGGCTGGCGATAAAACAGGAATGGGCCTGGCCCTCGGGGTCACGATACTGCGCAGAAAACACCAGCGTGCCATCGCCCAGCTGAATGCCATTGCCGGGTCCATTGAAGCACAGTCTCCATGCCGGCTGCTTCACCTGAGGCGTGATGCTGATCGGTTGCGACCAGGTGATCCCATCATCGTCACTGTGCACCAGCATGAACTGACCGGTTTCCTCAGCCGTCATTCCGGGCCCGCTTCCATGCCAGGCGCGTGGGCCCTTTGACCAGAGCGCCGCCACAAAAATCCGGCCTGTCTGCCGGTCCACCAGGACCGCCGGATCGCCAACTCCATTTCCCTGTGATCCGGACACTGTCTTATCGAAGTCCATAATTCGCTGCATGGGACTCCATGTTTCGCCGTTATCGGTCGAACGCTGCAGCCCCACATCAATATCCCCAGGCAGGTCTCCGCCGTTGTTATTGCGAGCGTCATAGACGGCAATCAGCGTGCCCTTCGCGGTCGCAGCCAGGCCGGGGATCCGAAATGTGTCCACACCGTCGTCCCCGCGACGTCTCAGAGTCGTGCGAAACAGGCGAGGATCATCCGGCAGCTGCAGGCGCTGCGGCTGTTCGCTGGCAGGCAACTCCTTTGGCTGGCCCCACTTGTCTGACAACCAGCGGACCACCTCGCGACATTCGTCAACAGACAACTCGCGAGGATAGACCAGCACTTCAGCGACGTCACAGGTCAGCCCGTTGCGGGTGGCCACATCAGCACCAATGATCAACCCGCCCAGAGGAGTGCCACCGCCTGGAAAGGCGAATGCCGCAGCCTGCCAGACACCTGCGTCAGCCTGGGGATCCGTCGCCACGACCGCCCTCGGCGACGTCGCCTCCGCAAAGTGATCCTGCTCCCAGCGAACAGGCAACGCCCCCACACGAGTACTACCATCAAACAGCACACCGGATTTTTCCCGCGGCAGTCGTGCCATCAGCACAACCGTGCGACCTTCGCTGAGCGTACCCCATGTGCCAACAGCCTGCCAGAGCGCCGCAGCGCCATCGAAACGTACGACATCAGCCTTGCCAAAGGCCGCCTCAACCTTCACCAGCTGCGGACGGCAGACAACGCGATTGAGCGACCGTGCAGATTTGTCACCCACTGCTGTCTGCCATGCGGTCACATCCGCACCAGAGGCCTGCAGCCCACCTTCACGATACCACGCATGCAGCGGACCAGCGGGCGGATTGGCGGCCGCAACGGAAATTCCGGAAGGCGCCGTGAAATACGAACAGACTATCACCAGATAAACGGCTGTGAATCGCAGCATCGACCCATAAAACATAGCAGGAACTTTCATGATATTTCGGATGGCGATGCGCAGAAACCGATCCATAGAATCGCAACGGCAATGTTCATCCTCGCTTCTGACAGCGACTCACAACGACTCACAGTCGTGGTCACAGCACGGTGAACGCTGCGGGCAATCCGATCCACCAGTTTTCGGAATGTGTGTGCCAGCAATTCAAAGTTCTGCCGATCTGCAAAGAAGCCAGTCGGCAACTTATCATCGGTCAGTGAAATTGGGAAGAAACGTCAGCCGTCAGGTCTGAGGGAATGCAACGTTCGACAACGCATTTCCGCTAAATTTGCACTGGTAATTGATGCGTGGCCATCACGCTACCGTTCACCACCAGACCACAATTTCGGCTCCCTGCGGACACCTCGCGCGTCCAACAGACTCCCCGCCCTACCCTGCCCTTTGCTGCGCAGGAGCCAACTCACGGTGGGCCGAATCACCACAGAACGAAAAGTCAGCGACGATTCGCGTGACGTTGAAATCAAGCACCAATCGCCACGAAAAATGCAACTGAGATCCATCTGGAAATCGAAAGGAACATCGCCACAAATCACTGGGAAATCGCGACGATCTTCAGCACACGAATCGAAGTCGGTTTACCATCAATCCGAATCGATTTCGACTCAATCAGGCACTCAATCAAAGCGCTCGTTGTGAGTGTCCCACCGGAGTTCACCTGGTATTCAATGCGGTGCACATTTTCGGCACTGCCCCGCAGACGGATCCTGTGAAATCCTTGCCCGCCATCACCCGGCGATTCCCACCAGTCTCCGTGACTTCGGATCGCGTCAAAGTCAAACTGATTGCGATTCCGGCGAATAGCGTCAAGATTCAATTCCGTGACCACCGGCTGCTGAGTGTCTGACTGATGGCAAAGCACCATCTCAAACATTTTCGGATGCAGTTGCTTCAGATCCAATGATGCATCCTCAGCAGGATGGATCGCTGGACCAGCCACCAGCACGCTTGTGATAAGCAGCAGTATTGAAGGCAGAACATGATTCATGCTGTGACCTTGTCAAACCTTCGGGAAACAGGAACAGCTCATTCAGATCGGCAGAGATCCGAACGCACGGCCGTCGCAGCCGGACCTGTGGAACCACCGCGACAGCGGACGCGTGTGGCCGTGAATGAGGTGACTTTCGATAACGAGCTCTGTTGCTCGCGACGGCAATCCGGAAACACAATTCGGATTTTACTCCCCTTTTGATTGGTAAGGAAGACCCAACCAACGATCAGCCGACCATCCGAGCAGGACAGTCGGTTTGCCGCGAACTATCGTGAGCCTCGTCTGTTGCACATTTACGAGGTTAAAAAGCCCTGCATGCGGGCAGGCAGGTATTACTCTCGACCGCCCTCTATCGCTCACACGCTGGCTCTACGAACAGACGATGCCATTCACTCGCCTGTTGACGCAATACCCTATTCCTGACTTACCGACTGCTTCATTTTCCATAATCGATCTGTGATCAATCGGAACGAGTGGCAGCCTGTTACTCCGTGGGCTTCAGTGGGTAGCGGCAGCTGCGTTCTCTGCTGGCGCGTCTAGCGCATTAACAGGCCACCCCAGTGATCGATGAAGGGTGAATTGCGCGGCGTTGTGATCAGCGATCGTCCGAATGTACTCTTTCCGTGCCGTGGCAAGTGCCTGAATGGATTGCAACGCTTCAATTGGAAGTCCCTGTCCATTCTGGATACGTTCCCAGTTTCTGCGGAAGGAGTCCTGTGCCGCGCTGACAGATTCCTCTGCCATTTTGATCTGCTGCCCCCGTGACTGCACTTGCACATGCGATTCCACAATCTCCCGGGCGACCGTATCGATCAATGCAACCTGTCTGTTGCGTGTCTGCAGGATTCTCGCTCGGGCTTCTCGTTGAGCGATTTGCTCTCCGAAACCAAGTTGCCGGATTTCCCAATAGGCCATCGCATCGGCATCAAAGCGATCACCGCCGTTTTCGAAGCGTCCACCGAGCCCACCGATTTGTCCGCCATAACTGACCCCGAGCAGAACGCTGGGGATCAGTGGCGCGAACTGCTCCCGCTTCAGGCGTTCCACGGCTTCAGAAATCAGGTGGCGGGACTCGGCAACTTCCGGTCGATTCGACAAGCCCAGAGCGACCAGTCCCTGCGCGGTCGTATCGACGGGTACGAGTGAGACCGGATACAACTGCGACTCCGCCGGTCGCAGTTCCACACCGTACTCCCACCGCACTTGTTGAGCCAGTCGGGCAGATGCAACTCGCACCGATTCCTCCGTTTGCAGTAGTTCACTTCTCCGGAGCGCCAATTCGGTGCGGGCCCGATCGTGATCAGACTCCAACCCCTGCCCTGCCGCGGCGAACTCCCGCGTCACGCGTACCAACTCTTCAAACTGCTCCACAGTTTGCGTGACGACTGCCAACTCCTGGGTTGCTTTCAGCATCTGCAGGTGTGCGAGGGCCGTTTTCAACAGTTCATTGTGACTGGTGGCACGTGCATGTGCACTCCGCGCACGCACTGTCTGACGCGCGATTTCCGGCTGAAAAACGGCATCGCTGAGGTGAAACTGTGCAACAACACCGGGAATGGATGGCGAACCGGCTCCAACCGCGCCGGCTCCCAAACCGGAAAAGCCGGACCCTCGAC
Source organism: uncultured Planctomycetaceae bacterium (assembly GCA_903924405.1). Lineage (GTDB taxonomy): Bacteria > Planctomycetota > Planctomycetia > Planctomycetales > Planctomycetaceae > SXXK01. The sequence continues at coordinate 14,068 of CAIYBH010000314.1, forward strand.
TGGTTTCAATGATGCTGCCAGCGACATCCTGTATCCGCCCCTCATGCTTGTTGTAATTCGCACCGGCACGCAGCGACGGCAGCCAGAGCATTTCGGCACGGTTCATTTGAGCCCGGGATTCTTCGATTCGAGCCTGTGCCCATGACACCTCAGGGCTGCGGCCGGAGGTCAGCATTAAAGCGGTGCTCAAATCAATCGGCTGGGCGTCACGGGGCGTTACCACGTCCACAGCCATTCCGTTGCCATCGCCTTGTTTCTCAACCACTTCCGCTGTTGCCACAACCTGCAAAGTGGTCTCCGGTTCAGCCGTCACATCCTGCTGAAGAGTTCCGCGATTACTCGGCTGAGAGACCGCCACCGGACGTATATAATCGGAGTTCCGGGGATTCACACGTCCAACAGGGTCCGATGTCCGTGCGCCAGGTAACTCGTTCACAGATACCCCTACATCAGAGGTTCTGTGCCGCGAGGTGGCATGGGAGACGGACGCCGAATGCAGCCCCGCCGTTTTCCACGACGAGGTGTGGCAACCTGTCAGAAGACTGAACAGCCACAACCCGACGATCAATCGCGAGGGGAGCAGGCCGCGCTGACAAGCACATGCATCCATCCGGGAAACTCCACCCATGGCAGAATCTGCCGCTGGGTCTTCAACATCCTTGTCGAGCCGCAACAGCTGATCTGCGTTCCCAGAGGATCGGCGGACTCAGGCCGGTAAAGTCAGCCCAGCCCGCAGATTCACTGCCATGGGACAAATCTGGTCAATCCGGTGAAACGTCGGAATCGGCAGTACATGCCGATTTCGAAGGACAGACGCCGCTCCGCGGATTGAGCGTGGGCAACCAGCCAAAGAAGGGGCATCAGGGACGAGCGGACCGAGCTTCCAGGCAACTCGGTTTACCAGAATCGCTGCCTTCACAGAGAACCAGCCTCTACGGCTGCACCTTTTCCACGCGCTGACCGTCAGAAAAGGCAGCGGCATTAGCAATCAGAAGATCTTCGGTTCCTTCGAGACCCGACAGAATCTCAACCTCCGTTGCGGAACGAATACCAGTTTGTACAGGCCTTCTCTGAATCGTTCCCTCGGCTGTGACCGCGACACACCAGGTTTGCCCATCTTTCGTCACGATGGCGGATTTTGGAAGACTCAGCACATCGCTGCGTTCTGCGACAGTAAGTTCTACCTGCGCGTACATGCCAGGGCGAAGTCGACCGTCCGGGTTGGGCACATCAATTTCGCACCGCAGCGATCGTGTCCCCGTCTGCAGCGCCCATCCGGTACGGGCTACCGTGCCATCAAACGCCGCGCTGCCAAGAGCTGAAACACTGATTTTTGCGGGACGACCGATTTCCACGAGCGCCGCTTCCGCCTCAGGCACATCCACAAACAGTCGCAGCGTGTCGGCCTGAATCAGCACAAACAGGGGCGCATCCTCAGCGCTACGTGCGGGTTGAACCAGGTGTCCTGCATCAACTCGCCGTTCTGTGATGATTCCATCAAAGGGGGCCCGGATCTGCAGATAATCCCGCATAGCTGCCGTGCGATCACGGTCTGCCTCCGCCACTTTCAAACGCGATTTGACCGCCTGCAGATCCGCCTGCGCCTTTTCGATTGCAACGGTCGCTTCATTCAGCGTGGCTTCTGCCGACCCCAGTTGAGCATCGGCTTCGGTCCGGCTGGCGTCGGCGGCCCGGTACTGCAATTCGGTTTCCTCCAGCAGTTTTCCCGTGACAGTTCGAGCCTCCGCCAGCATACGGATGCGTTCGAGTTCCGCGGCCCATTTTTCGAACTGCGCAGAGGCACGCTGCTGACCGGCAACGCATTCCCGAACACCCGCACGAGCAGACTCCTGCACGGACAACGCCACTCTGACTGCCGCCTCCGACTGCAGCACTTCGGAACTCACCTGTTCCACAGACGCCGCCTTCTGACGCCACTCCTCCTCAATCTCAGGCGCTGACAACAGTGCAAGAATCTGACCGGGCTCCTGAATCATCCCGGCAGCATCCCGCCGAGGCCCACGGACTCGATCCCCGATGTCGACGGCAAGTTGATCCACAAAGCCTCCGACCTTGGCGTGAATCGGCGTTGTGCTGAAGGCTTCCAACTGTCCTGGCTGCACAGTCTTCTGCACCAGAGTTTTTCGGAGCGGTCGCGTGGTGGCGACCTGCGGCAACGCAGGTACCGACAAAGACGCCTGTTCCGCCGCAGCCTTCACCAATGGGGCTTCAGGCTGACACCCGACAAACCCGCAACAGGTTGCCAGCCCCAATAAGCCGAGTGTCATCAGACGGGGAACGATTCGCAGACCACTTCCACGCCCGATGGACGCCTGTTCGCACCGTGGTCCTGCCGATGCAGAATGAGACAGATGCCCACGGGCATTTGCAGCCCCGCCACACCACGTTCCCGTGGCATTCAATATCCGCAGTCGTGTGCAAGTCGAGTCACTCACCATGTAAACTCCCCCCGCCATCAGACTCATGATCCATAGGATGCAGCGAGCCGGACACCGTCGAACGACGTCCCTGAACAAGCGCAAACACAGCCGGCAGAATGACCACCGTAGACAGCGTGGCCGCCGACAGCCCACCCATAACCGCCCTGCCCAGCGGGGCTGTCTGCTGTCCCGTTTCCCCCAATCCGAGAGCCATCGGCAGCATCCCAGCCAGCATCGCACAACTGGTCATCAGAATCGGACGCAGGCGAGCCACAACAGCGTTCTCTGCAGCTGAAGCCGATGACTCTCCGTCTCGACGACGCTGCTCGGCAAACGTTACCACCAGAATCGCATTCGCCATCGCCACTCCAAGCCCCATGATCACACCGGTAAACGACTGGATGTTCAGAGTCGAATGGGTGGCCCACAGCACAACTCCCGCGCCGGCCAGAACAGCAGGTGCTGTCGCGACAGTCACCAGCGACAGACGGAACGATTGAAAGTTGGCTGTCAGCATCAGGACGATGGCCACCAGAGCCAGCAGCAGTCCCACCCCAAGTCCACTCATCATCTGCCGCAGCGGCGGAATCTGGCCACGCAACTCGCAGGTAATCCTCCCAGCCTTCACAGGAGCCGGCTGCCCCGGTTGCAGTGCTGCCACAGCGGCCTTGTCCAGCTCGTCCTTCGCGGCGTCGTCCGCCCTGCGAACCTCTTCAACGGCAGCCATGACCTGAGTCGCCGTGCGACCCAGATCCGCTCCGGAAATATTGGCTGTCAGCGACAATTCACGCTTCATGTTATAGCGATCGAATTCACCGGGCATGGTTGCAGGAGTGATTTGAGCAACGTCCCGCAGCAGCAGGGGACTCTGGTCAGCCTTATTCAAGACAGGAACCGTTCCAAGGTCATCCAGTGACGCCATCGCGGGCTGTGGAATCTCTATCTGCACCTGATAACCCACTCCCGTTTTCGGATCAGGCCAGTAGTTTGGAACGACAAAGCGACTGGAGGACGTGGCCGCAAGCACCGAGCGGCTGACCTGATTCATCGTTACCCCCGAGAGCCCGGCCTTCTCCCGATCAATCTTCACATCAATTGTGGGGTAGTCCAGTGATTGAACCACCTGTATGTCTTTCAGCGCTGGGATCGTGGCCAGCTTCTGCTGAACTCGTTTCAGAAAATCACGGTTCTCTCCGATAGACCCACCGCGGACGGCCACCTCAATCGGGGTGGCTGATCCGAAACTCATGACTTCGCTGATGATATCCGCCGGTTCGAACGAGAAACGAACTGCCGGAAACTTCTTTGCCAGCACGTCTCTGAGTCTGATCTTCATTTCCTCAGTACTGACGCCGCTTCCCGGTTTCAAAGCAATCCGCAGAATCGCCTCTTCCGGACCACGTGAAAACTGGTAAACCGCGTTCACGGGAAATGAAGCCGGAACCGTCCCCACATATCCCAGTGTCAGCCGAATCCTGTCGTTTCCAATTTCTTCGCTGATCGTCTCCAGCACCTGTCTGGTAATGACTTCCGTGGAATCAATGTGCGTCCCATCCGCAGCTCGCAGTCGCAATCGGAACTCACCCGCATCGATGGCAGGAAAAATCTCCACGCCAATCTGACGGGAAGACCAGTTGACCAGAATTCCACACAATGCCACATACGCCGGAATACTCACCCAGCGCGTGGCGATGACACCCCTGACAAATCGTCGATACACTCTGACAAAGCCTGACTCCGCTTGATCATGTCGCTGTCCCGTGCGGTTTTTCAGCAACCAGACACACAGGATGGGAACAAACATACTGGACAGTATGTACGAGCTGATCATCGAAAATCCGACGGCCAGCGCGAGTGGTGCAAACAATTCCCGCGGAGCGCCCTCCATGAAGAACGTCGGGACAAACACAGCCAGAATACACAGCATCGCCAGCAATCGCGGAACAGCTGTCTGCTGATTCCCTGCAAGTACGGCATGGCCGATTGACTTCGCTCTTCCCATCTGAGTGTGAATGTTCTCGATTTCGACTGTTGCCTCGTCAACCAGAATCCCGACCGCAAGGGCCAACCCACCCAGAGTCATCAGGTTGATCGTCTGCCCCGTCAACCACAGCCCGACAATTGCCGACAAAATCGCCAGCGGAATGTTCAGCACCACCACAAACGCACTTCGCCAGTCTCGCAGAAACAACAGGACCATTAACCCCGTCAGGACAGCTCCGAGAATTCCTTCAATTGCCAGACTGCCAATCGCTCGCGTCACATACGGCGACTGATCAAATTCAAACGCCACACTGATGTCCCCGGGAAGCTCCTTCTGCATCTTTGGAAGCGCACCACGGATCTCGTTGATCACATTCATCGTCGATGCATCAGCGCGCTTCGTGGCAAGGATGTATACAGCGCGGCGACCATTCACCAGAGCGTAGCCTGTCGAAACATCAGCCGCATCTTCAATCGCACCAATGTCACGCATGTACACCGTCTGCTCGCCGGTCTTCAACGGGATCTGACCCAACTCCCGGATGTCGCGAATCATCGCGTTCGTGGGAACTGACGGATATCGATCACCGATATGAATGTTGCCGGACGGACTGATCGTGTTTCCCGATGTCAATGCCGTAATCACGTCATCCGGTGACAGCCCATACGCCCGAAGGCGATCCGGATTGGCTCGAATCACAATGCTGCGAGCCGAGCCGCCAAACGGCGGTGGGGCCGAAACTCCGGGCAGCGACGAAAACATCGGACGGACTTTGAACAGCGCCTGGTCCTGAATCTCTGAGATGGTCTTTGTGCCACTGGAAAGTACCAGATAGCCCACCGGAACACTGCCCGTGTCAAATCGCATCACAAACGGGGGCACCGTTCCCGGTGGCATCATCGCCCGTGAACGATTCACATAATTGATTGTCTCCGCCATGGCCTGAGCCATGTTTGTCCCGGGGTGAAACTGCAGCTTCATCAGAGCCGTGCCCTGCACATTCCGGCTCTCCACATGATGAATTCCGTTGATGTACAGAAAATGATACTCGTAGTAGTTGGTCAGCAAACCTTCC
>CAIYBH010000315.1 GCA_903924405.1 uncultured Planctomycetaceae bacterium
CGTCACGACATCCACGCCCTCTGAAAGTCCTCCTTTGAGTCGTCGCATGGTGATTGAGCCCACACCATCCGGAGTGCTCAGCCCGGAGAGCGTATCGTAGATCCCTTCATCGACGTTCAGCAGTTCAAGTTTCATCAGTGGAGTCCGGGTGAGAGTTTTCCCTGGGGGCAGTTTTCAGTTTTCAGTTTTCAGTGGGCAGTGGGCAGACAGTTGCACCGTGGTGGTGTTGATCGGTAGTCAGGGCGTCATGGAAAATCTATCGTGGCGGACGGATGTGTGCAAAACGCTGCTGAAAGGCAGCAGCCTGCTTTTGCGTTGTGGTCCACAGGAACAGCTTGCCGGCTTCATCCGCGCGAACATCAAAGCCCAGCTCAAATTTGCCCCCTAATTCCCGCAGCATTCCGAACGGTGACAGTCGGCCGTTGCGTGAGTACGTGAGCTCGGCGAGATCCCGCTGTTCCTGTGACAGAGCATTGCTGCCCTCATAGAGAGGAATCGCCAGTTTTTCTGCGACCGCCTGGACCAGACTGGCGACGTCCGCGTCCTCAACGTCAAATGGAATGGATTTCAGCCAGGTCGGCAGGACATCCGCGGTCGATTCTGCCGTCTTCCAGCCGACGGGCCACAGGTTGGAGGACTCGTCGCCAACTTCAATTTCAATGGCCAAGCGTCCGGATCGGGTCAATAGAGGGCGATAGCCTAGTCCGTACTGGGCGAGTACGATGGCGAGTGCTGTGCCGCGGCTGATACCGGTGAGTTCCAGACTTTCCGGGGCTGATTCGGGTCGCTTCTGCAGGGAAACCTGAAAGGCCTCGTCGGTAAACCCAAGACTGATCTCTTCCGGAATACCAAGGCTGCGGACGGTGCCACCTGCCGTGGACAGCAGCACCGGGTTTTCCAGCGGTGTGCTCATCAGTTTTGCGAACTCCTGAAACTGGGCTTCGGTCAGACCCCAGCGCGGATTGCCCGCTGGAGCTCCCCCGGTTCCGTGATCCTTCAATTCCGTCAGGTACTTGCCCAGGTCCGCACGATCGGCGATGGAAAATACGCGGCTGGCGAATTTCAGGCTGCCATCCGGATTCATGCCGCCGACGACCAGCACCAGGTTGCGTCCATCCTGCAACTGTTCCTCGACCCGGATCTTTTCGCCGGGGACGGCTTCGCGGAACCTTGGGGCGTGTCCGAGTTCCTGCAGGATTCGGCCCCACTCCTGCGCACGCACTCGGTAGGTGGGGGCGGACTGGATCAGAATTTCAAGGCTGAGCGTGCGTCGGATGGCGGTTGATCTGGCCGGGGACCGCAGGGCGGCTGTGCCGTTGTCAATTGTAGCTTGTGCCAGCACGGCCGTCGTTCGGGGGCCGATGAGTGTGATGAACGCTGCCAGAGAAATCGCGGCCCACTTCGTCATTGCTGATACTCCCGTCCACTTCGTCGCGATTTAGTGTTTCAGTGCCAGTTCGGCTACCTGCTCCGCCCTTGCGGCTTTGGATTTGAGAAGGGCGCTGGCTCTGAGGAAGCCTGACCTTCGACCCTGCCAGCGGCATTCTCCGGCCCGCTTCCATGACGGATTCTCAGCAGGAGGATCACCTGCATCGCGAAGGTCTCTGGCGGGGCTGGGGCAGCGCTAACTGTAGCTTATCGGTCTTTTCCGGGAAGGGGACGGAACATTTCCCCGGGTAACACTGCTGGAGAGTTGGAGGCTGCGGGTCAGTGTCAGGCGAAAATTGCCGGTGCGACGGTGTTCAAAGGAGGATGGAATTCCCGAATGGCGAGGTTCCCGGGACGGCTTTCTATTGGGAACGGCTTTCTATTGGGGAGGACGTTCTATTGGGGAGGACGTTCTATTGGGGAGGGCGAGGTTCCACCCGAGCCGCAAATCAGGATGCGGCCTGCCGCGGAGGGAATCATGCGTGGGCTGTGTCTCGGCGAGCACGAGCACGAGCACCGCTTCGCTGAGCACGAGCACGAGCACGATTCAGGGCACGAGACTGGGCACGAGACTGGGCACGAGACTGGGCACGAGACTGGGCGAATTCTCGGGTGAATCCACGGATGGC
>CAIYBH010000316.1 GCA_903924405.1 uncultured Planctomycetaceae bacterium
CGGAGGTGTTTGCCCTCCCGGTGATAGGTGATGCGTTCAGGCGGAACTTCGCCCTTTCAATGAAAAAAGCCAGGACGGTTGGTCCTGGCTTTTTGATTGAGGGTTCACTGATGTTTGTGCTGGGCTTACTTGCGTGAGGCCTGCATGTTGGTCAGGTACTGCAGATAGTCCGTGGAGATGCTGAGCAGTTCTTTGTTGTAGAAGTCTTTGGGGAAGATGTCTTCAGTGCTGCTGCCACTGGCCTGCTTGATGGCCTCTTCCTCTTCCTTCTTCTCCTGCTTCAATTCCTCTTCCTCGGCGCGAAGCACGCTTTCGTTCAGAGAAATCGTTTTTTCGTTCTTTCGCTGCAGGTATTTTTCAATCAGCTTGTTGATGTGGATGAAATCCGTATCCGCGGCAATCCGCGTTTCGCTTTTGGTGCGTAGTGAAGTGACAAGCGCATCATTGACGTTGGGGTACTGGCTGTATTCTGCTCGTGTAATCCGGTCGAATTCCAGGGCGTTATCCATGGATTCTTCACCGACTTCGCGGTGATTCAGCAGTGAGGGCAGTACGATGTCTGAGGTGACACCGCGGGTTTGTGTGCTGTCGCCATTGACTCGGTAGAACTTGCTGATGGTCAGTTTCAGAGCCCCGCGATCCTGTGCGAACAGGGACAGACGGTTAGCGACGGGAACGACGTTCTGGACGGTTCCTTTGCCATGTGTGGTTTTGTCACCGATGACGATCCCACGGCGGTAATCCTTGATCGCTCCGGCGAAGATTTCTGACGCCGAGGCGGAGAAGCGGTTGCAGACCACGACCATGGGCCGTCGCCAGTAGACTTCGGCGTCTTCATCTTCGTAGGTCTGTACGCTGTCGCCGGGTTCCTTGACCTGAACAACTGAGCCGCGGGGAATGAACAGACCGGAGACTTCGATGGCTTCCTGCAAAGCACCACCACCATTCCAGCGGAGGTCAACAATCAGGACTTCGACCTGCTGTTTGCGGAACTCTTCGAGGACAGCCTTGACGTCCTTTGAGGTGCTCTTGAAGTCTCCACCCTCATTGGCTCCCTGGAAGTCGCGATAGAACGAAGGAATCCGCAGAACGCCGATTCTTGCGGCCTGCCCCGGGATCCAGTCGGTGGTGTCGATGACCTTGCCCTTCACTTCGTCCTCGGTGATTTTGACCTCGGTTCGAGTGAGTTCGTAGTCTTCGATGCCGCCGCTTTCCTTCAGGACCTGCAACTTGACCTTCGTCCCCTTTTTGCCACGGATCATGTCCACAACTTTGGTGAGCTTCATTTCGACCACATCGACGAATTCGCTGGTGGCATCTGCGGAGACGCCGATGATCTTGTCACCCTTGGCCAGTCGACCATCAGCGGCGGCTGCTCCGCCCTGAATGACTTCTTCGACGAGGGTGTAGCCGTCTTCGTACTTCAGGCGGGCCCCGATGCCTTCCAGTTTGAGCTTCATCGTGGTTTCGAAGTCGTTGAGCGTCTGTGGGGACATGTAGCTGGAATGCGGATCCAGGCAATGAGTCATCGAGGACAGATAAAGTTCGAGGACTTCGTGGCCTTCTGTCTGATCCATGAATACCTGATTGGTGCGATAACGAGTCTTCAGACGCTTGCGTGCGTCTGCGAGATCCTTGTCTTCGAGTTTGAGCATCAGCAGGTCGAACTTGATGCGTTTGCGCCAGCGTTCGTCCAGTTCGGAATCGGAAGTTGCCCATGCGACATCGTCGGCATTGCGAGGAATATCTTCGTCGACGGTGAAGTCCTGCTCGGCGTCGATCTGCTCGTTCACTCGAGCAGCGCGGGAGGTCATGCGTTCACGGAAACGTTCGAAGACACTGACGGCAAACTCAACATCACCTTTGAGAATCCGATCGTCAAGGGACGATTTGTCCTTTGCGAATTCGTCGATGTCGGACTGCAGAAAATACAGTTTCTGGGGATCCCAGATTTCGATGTAGCGTTTGAACAGTTTTTCGGCGAGTGCGTCGTCGATCTGCGGATGATTGATATGTCTGGACGACACCATGGAGGCCACCATCTGGGCCGTTTTTCCGTCGTCTGCGGTGAGAGTCACTTTTTCGCCGGCGCAGACCGACTGATGCGGCCATGGGACCAGGGCCAGGGCAGACAGGAGTGAAAGCCGCAGAGCCCGATTCAGCGTCGTCATCGTTTTTGTTCCTTCGACAGTTGTGCGGACGTGCGACGTTTCCGCAGCAACAGCTGAAATGAATTGTCTGGGAGCCGGCGGCGGAAATCGCCTTCCGACAAATTTCTTTCCGGAATAGTAGAACACGTGGGGCAAACGGGGCAAGGTCGGGTCTGTCGGCTTTGCGCGGCTTTGACCAACTTCGACTGAAGTTCCCCTTGTGGCATTGTTGCCGAATCCGGAGTTCTGACCGGAAGGATTTTGAGAAAAAGCGGATGGTCAGGAAAATCCGGTGATCGTGCGGCGGCTTCGTGGGGGTTTTCGGTGAGCGGGGGCGTGGCCCTGCCCCGCGTTCAGGGGCCGCTCGGGGTCGCCTGCGGCGGTGACGCCGGGGCCCGTTCTAGGCTGTCACGGCGGCGGGTTTTCTGACCGTGGGGCCTGATTGGTGTTGGGGCCGGGAGTCTGTCTGTGGACGTGTGCGGGGGGGGTTATCGCGGGAGTGCCGGGCGAGGCCGTGTGGACCGGAGTGTCATGGTTTTCAGCAGTTGCTCCGGTGCGCCCTGAAATCTGGCCGTGTCGTCGTTCGCGTGTGAAAAGAGCAGTGAATACTGTTCACCGGAACGCGCACTGCAGAGGTAGTAGTCCCAGAAGATTGTCTGGTCGGTTGGGGCCGGGGGATTGCTGGAAGCGGAAGGTGACTGGGCTGCGGGCTGAGACGAGTTTTGCGGGGGTTTGATGATTGAGGTGGCCTGAACGTGATGGATGCGCCAGCCGCCTACATCGGATTCGACGGTACTGCTGACAATTTGCCCCTGTCTGTCACTGATACGGCGTTCCACATCGGCAACAAATTCCTCTTCGGAGGTGAACTTGCCGGCGCTGAGTTGTGCGGCGGGCGCCAGATTGCACTGAGCGATCAACGAGCCATTGTCGAGCATTCTGAGAATTACGAGATCTGCCGTTTCGTGGAACACATGCCAGTTGCGGTTATGCAGCAACAGCAGTCGCCAGGGCGTGACTAGTGTCAGCTGCAATTGACGATCTTCAGGAAACGTCGCCGGGATTTCATCCGGCAGGGTGGTGGCGGGAGTCGTGACTTCCTGAGACCATTCGATGGTGGCATTGACATTGAGTCCGGCGTTGACGGCACCGGCACTGCGTTTTTCCTGCATCGTAGCGGAGAGGCTGCGGATCAGACCTGCTTCGCGGCCAAAAGTCAGGGTACCACGGAGTGTAATTTCGGTGGCTGCCCCGGCGACAGCCCCCTGCCCTGTGCATTGAAAATCGATGAGCGCCTCGGCGGGGGTCAGTTGTCTGAGAGTGCAGGTGACGGATTGAGTGATGAACGCATCCACACCGGTCAGCATGGCGAACACCCACGGGTCGACGTTCCACGATTCCCCGCTGCCGCTGAGCTGACGGGTTGGCAGGAGACCGGTGGCGGCGAGCGGATCGCAGGCAAACTGCAGCAGATCCACCTGAGGACGTGTGAGTCGCACTTCCGGGCTCAGTTGCACCAATTGTGTGTCTTTTCCATACAGCTGGATCAGGCTGGACTGAGGGGGCAGCGTGGTGCGGCGTTCGGGATCCCGGCCAACGGTTGTTGTGGTTCTGGCGAGGCTGTAGCGACGTGAGGCGCGGCGGGACAGCAGGCTGTCGGAGGTGGTTGGGTACTGGCGTTGCTCAAATTCAAAGTTTCCCTGTGCTTTCAGGGGAAATTCGGACAATCCGGAGGCAGATGGTGTGGAGAGTTTCCCTTCCAGCTGCATGGAATAGACCACGCGGGTGGTGATTTCAGGGCGGACGCGTGGTGTCAGAGTCACGAGTCCGGTTGTGGCCGTACTGGCATCCTGAGCGGAAAGGCGTCCTGACACCAGAGCGAGGGCGCTGCAGGACTGCAGGAACTGTCTCCGTCGTGGCGTTGGCGGACAGGATTGCTGGCTGGTCGAATGGGCCATTCCCGGAGGTCTCTGCTGGCGGTGCGGAAGCGACTGAAGAGTGGCAGTCTTAATCGGTGAAGCGTGCTTCCGTCAATTGCAGCTTGCAGCTTGCAGCTTGCAGCTTGCGGGGTGCGGGGTGCGGGGTGCGGGGCAGAACTGATCTGAATTGGTGGTGCAGTGTGGGAGGAGGGCTGTTAAACTGCGGCTTATGGAATACTGGCAGGCCTGTTTGATTGTGTGTCCGGCAGCAGCGATTGGTGGCGCCATCAATTCGGTGGCGGGTGGCGGTACGCTGGTGACGTTTCCTGCGCTGATGTGGGTGCTGGACGCGTTGGGTGGCACCGCGAATTCTGCAATTCTGGCCAATGGAACCAATACGGTGGCTTTGGCGCCGGGGGCTTTTTCGGGGTCATGGGGTTACCGTCGGGAACTGAAGCAGCTGGGACGCTGGGTGCGCTGGCTGGCGATTCCCAGTCTGGTGGGCGGAGTGATTGGCTCACTGCTGGTGGTGAACAGTGGCGAGTCGTCATTTCGGGCAATGATCCCGTGGTTGATTGGTCTGGCGACGCTGCTGTTCATTCTGCAGCCGCGATTAAAGCCACGTGTGGCAGCAGTTCCGCCTGCAGCCGACACCGAGGGGCAGTCGGGTCACCGCTATCGGGCTCTGGTGTTTCTGCTGCAGCTGGTGATTGGGCTGTATGGCGGTTATTTCGGTGCCGGGATCGGGATTTTGATGCTGAGTTCGCTCAGTTTGCTGAACGCCGGCACGATTCATCAGGTGAATGGCCTGAAGACATTCCTTGCGGGGCTGATCAATGGCGTGTCGGTGGTGGTATTTGTCGTGGAAGGCAAAGTTGACTGGTCGCTGGCTGCTCCGATGATTGCGTCGGCCATGCTGGGAGGCTGGCTGGGGGCTGTGTGGGCCCGGCGTCTGGATCCGCGTGTTGTGCGAAGAGTCGTGATCGGGATTGGGATCACTCTGACCGTGTGGTTTTTTGCACGATTGTACTGGATGTCCTGAGTTTTACAGCACGTTCTGGTGTTGTGGGGTGTGTCGCAGCGTCCCGGTGCAGGACTCCGTCCAGCCTGTTTTTCGGGGGAAGCCGGGATTTACCGGATTGGGCCCAATTCACTAGACTGCGGGCAGCCCAACGCTGGCAGGATGCCATTGGAGGCAGGCGGTGATGGGGACAGCCGAGCGTGCTGGTACTGGCTGGTTCGGCGAGAGTGTGGAGTTCAGGGATGAATGGGATTTTTTCAGGTTTGATCTCGGCCTCCATGTCGTCATGGACGTTGGCCCAGGCGGCAGCGGACGCGGTCGTGGAATCGCCGGACGTGTTGCAGCAGTTGAGGTCGGTTCTGGAGACAGATTTCAGCACGGCCATGATGATTCGGGTGGTGACCCGCTGGGTGCCTTCCCTGCTGGCCGCGTTGCTGGTCTTTCTGGTCGGACGGATGATGTCGCGTGTCGTCACGCGAATGATTGACCAGGCGGCTCGTACGGCGCGGATGGATGAAACACTGGCTCGATTTGTCGGCAACGTGGCCTCGATCGGCATGCTGATGGTGGCCTGCATTGCGTCGCTTGGCTGTCTGGGTGTGGACACAACGTCGATGAGTGCGGTGCTGGTGGCTTCGGGCTTTGCCGTCGGCATGGCACTGCAGGGGTCGTTGAGCAATGTGGCATCCGGCGTACTGCTGGTCTTTTTCCGTCCCTTTCGGGTGGGTGATCTGATTGAAGTGAATGCCGTGCAGGGGAAGGTGGTGGAGATTCAGATCTTCAACACGCTTCTGCTGAGTCCTGACAATGTGCGGATTGTGCTGCCGAACGTTTCGATTACCAGCGGGATGATTCGCAATCTGTCGGCGGAGCCGACGCGTCGGATCGACCTGGTGATCGGCTGCAGCTATAACGATTCGTTACGGGACGTTCGGGCGTTGCTGGAGCAGATCGTGGCTTCGGAACCGAAGATTCTGGCGACACCGGCACCAGTCATCGCGGTGCTTGAGCTGGCGGAAAGCAGTGTGAACTTTGTGGTTCGTCCGTGGGTTAACAGCGCGGACTATCACACCGTCAAATTCAGTCTGACAGAAAAAATCAAACTGGGATTTGATGAACGCGGACTGACGATTCCCTTTCCATCGCGCGACGTGTTTGTTCATCATTCGGGTGGTGCGATGTCGATTCCGATTCTGGATGCTGCTGCGGCTGCTGCAGCCTGAAGTCAGCCCGGGAATGTTATGACTCCAGCACCCTCCGCAGAAACTCAGGCCCTGCTGCAGGTATTGCGGGGGGCACTCCTGCGTTACGCACCGGCAGCCGAAGGATTTCTGCTGGCAGTTTCCGGTGGGCTGGACAGCATGGCTCTGCTGCATCTGACGGCGGAGAGTGGACTGGGGAGCGAAGGCCGGCTGGTGGTGGCCCATCTGAATCACGGCCTGCGTGGCGAAGAGAGTCGGCGGGACGCTGAGTTGGTGCGTGTGGCGGCGGAGCGACTGGGTTTGCCTGTCGTGGTGGAGGTATTGGCAGAGAGTGAGCTGCAGCAGCGTCCCGGAGAGACACTGGAAGAAGCCGCCAGAAAGGTTCGCTATCGGTTTCTGCAGCGTGTGGCGGAAGAGCAGCGTTTGGCTGTGATTCTGACGGCCCATCACGCAAACGATCAGGCCGAGACGGTGATGCATCACATCGCGCGGGGGACTGGGTTGAGTGGGCTGCGCGGGATTCCGGGCAGTCGCCACATCACTGACGAGGTACGACTGGTGCGTCCCTTGCTGTCGGTGACGCGTGTTCAGCTGGAAGCATATATTGCGGAGCGGGGGATCCTGTTTGGGGAGGATGCGAGCAATGTTGACGGTCGGCATACGCGCAATCGGATTCGGCATGAAGTGTTGCCGTTGCTGCGTGGACTCCTGAACCCGGCCCTTGATGCGGCACTGAACAGGCTGGCGGAACAGGCTGTCGAAGTGACCGACTATCTGGACGTGCTGGCGGACGACCTGCTGCAGAAATCGGTGTTGCAGGAAGACGTGGCCGTGTGTCGACTGCAGTGTGCTGTTTTGCAGGAATCGCCGGGGCTGTTGCTGCGGCACGCATTGATCCGACTGTGGGATCGAGTGGGCTGGCCGAGACAGCGGATGAGCTATGAGCACTGGCAGCGGCTGGAGCGGATCGTCCGCGACCCTTCGTCGCTGAGTTTACCCGGAGGCATTCGGGCGGAGGTACGGCGTCAGTTACTGATTCTGAGTTACAGCCCGGAGAAGCCGGGGCGAATTCAAATCTGAGGTGCACCAGGCGAAGTAAAAAAACGGCATCGAGCTGAGACGTGACCTGGATTGGGGGAAGGAAACAAGCACCCAATTTCGGCGGGCGTCACGATCGATGTCGTCCCGGTAAGTCAGGCAATCGGATCGGGAAATGACTGATCGAACGCGGGGCATCGGAACAGGTTTGCGGAAGATTTCTGCAGAGACTGGGTTCAGTATGACTGTGATTTCCCGGGAGCGGTCACGGAGATTTCCCGGGAGCGGTCACGGAACACGCAGGCGTGATGCCCTCGCCCGGAAGGGACGCATCTACCACGCAGATAGGCAGAGATGCAAAGTACGGAACGGCGTGCGTTGACTGACCACCTGTCGTTTTTTGCGACTGCGGGGTGTGGGTGGGCAAGGCCTCGGATGCCAATCCGAGGCCTGTTGTGGACTGTCGACTATTGTCCGAGGATCTGCTGGACTTTCTGTTGGGCTGTTTTGGTGGCTGCGGCCTTGACATCGGCCACTTTTACGGGTGTGAATCCCTGCCGTTTGCTTTCGTCAGCGGCCTCCATGAAGGCATACAGATCGATGGTTTCCTCGGCGGTGACTGGGGGGACCCCGGAGCGATAGAAGCGGACGATTTCGACAACGAGGGGCTTATAGCCATCGTAAGGCCCGACCTGTGCGGAGCCATTGGTTCCGAAGGCCGTACCGCCGTAAGGCGCGCTGCCATTGCGGATGCCGCGAAAGGTTCCGATGCGACCATCCTGCCAGACACCGGTGACCTGATCGAAGTCTTTGGTGGATGTTCGGACAACAGATTCGACGCCTGGGCCCATCACAGTGAACAGCGTTTCGCAGCCATGGATACCATACCAGAACAGATCCGGGTGTGTGGCTTCAAGACTGCAGGGCGAGTAGGCATCGCAACCGGTGACTTTGCCGATGGAGCCATTGCGGACGGCCTGAGCGGCAGCGGCGAATCGCAGGGACGAGGCGCTGAAGACGGGAGTGTTGTAGTGTTTCGCGAGTTCGTAGATGGCGATGGCATCTGCGAGCGAACCAGCGACAGGTTTGTCGATGAAAACGGGCTTACGCGCCTTGAGTACCGGGATGACCTGTTCGAGGTGTGGTCGACCGTCATTGGTTTCGAGGAGAACGGCGTCGACCTGCTGGATCATAGCCTGCAGATCGTCAATCACTTCCACGCCGAGGGCTTTGATTTTGATGGTGTAATCCGGAACACGTTTGGTGCTGCTTTCGATATCCGGGCTGCCTTTGGGGTAAACCAGGACGACTCGGCAGCCCCCGAGTTGCGGATCGTCCTCGGCCGCTTTATTCAGGAGTTCGGCGAAGGCGAGACAGTGTGAGGTATCGAGACCGATCATGCCGACGCGAAACTGTCGAGGTTTTTCGTCAGCGACTGCGGGGGTCAGCAAAACCAGCAGCAGAGCGATCGGGGTCAGGAGGAGGCGTTTGAGGAGTGGCATGGCCGTGAGGGTCTTTCCGGAGTTGAGTGGTTGGGAGGGAGTGCGAGCCGCAGAGGGCTACGGGGATCGCTGCGTGGTGTGTGGAGGTTTGGCGAGTGCGGGGATGAGGACAGCTGGGAATCGAAATTCCGGGAATTCGCCCGCGGACCATCACAAACCCGGCCTCCACACTTTGTCAGGATCTCGTGGAACGATACTCTTTCCGCATGGCTTTTGCATCACTCAGCGGTCGACGAATTCTGGTCACGGGTTCATCCACGGGAATTGGACGGGCCGTTGTGCTGGAGTGTGCGCGTGCCGGTGCGGACGTGATTGTGAACTGTCGGCGGCCGTCTGAGCGTGCGGAACAGGTGGCTGCGGCCGCGCGAAATTGCGGTGTGCGTGCAGACGTCTTGTGTGCGGATGTGGGAGAGCCTGACGAGCGGGAGCGATTGCTGGAGCTGGCATTTGCTGGTGGGGATGTGGACGGGCTGGTGAACAACGCGGGGGTGGACTTGCTGACCACGGATCTGCGATCAGCGCCGTTTTCGCAAAAACTAAGTGAGCTGCTGCGGGTGGATGTGACCGGCACGATGGAACTCTCGCGTTCCTTTGGAAAACGCTGTGCAGACTCCGGTACGGGCGTGATTCTGACGATTGGCTGGGATCAGTCAGATCGTGGTATGGAAGGTGACAGCGGGGAGTTGTTTGCGGCGGCCAAGAATGCGGTGATGGGATTCACAAGATCTCTATCGGTCAGTCTGGCACCGCGGGTGCGAGTGAACTGTATTGCGCCAGGCTGGATTCGCACCGCGTGGGGCGAAACGGCAGGGGAATACTGGCAGCAGCGAGTGCTGAACGAGACACCGTTGAAACGCTGGGGTGAACCTCAGGATATCGCCAACATGGCACGTTATCTGCTAAGCCACGAGGCGTCTTATATCACGGGGCAGATTCTGAATGTCAATGGCGGGGCTGTGCGTTAAACCGAGGTCTGGTGTCGGCCGGCCCGGTGATTGAATGGGCCCGGCGACTGAAGGGGTTCTGGTCACGCAGACGCGGGGCCTGTCGGGAGTTGGATCCCGGCGGCCGGGAACGGACGATCGAGCGAGTGCGGAAGAAGTGACGTGGCGAAAACGACCTACCTGTTTGTCACTGGCCGGCTGGCGGAAGTCAGTTTGCGGGAGATCCTTGCCACAGTGTCCGCAAAAGCGGACTTTGAGTGGGAGATTACCGTTCCGGGGATCCAGGTCGCTGCCCTGATGCACACCAGTCTGTTGCGGCGTCGGCTGGTGGTGCCTGAGCATGTCGACGCGGTGATTGTTCCCGGCTGGTGTCAGGGAGATCTGGCCGACCTGGAGATGCATTTCGGCAAGCCCTTCCGTCGCGGGCCGCGGGATCTGAACGACCTGTCGGAATACTTTGGTGTGGGGAAACGTCGGACGGTGGATCTGAGTCGCTATGCGATCGAGATCATTGCGGAGATTAATCATGCGACGCGACTTCCGCTGGAGGAAGTACTGATTCAGGCGCGAGCTCTGCAGCGGGCTGGAGCCGACCTGATCGATGTCGGGGGCGTGCCGGGTGAGAGCAGTCCTCGGATCGGGGAAATTGTTTCAGCGCTGCGCAATGAGGGGCTGCGGGTTTCGATCGACAGTTTTGATGAGCAGGAGGTCGTGCAGGCGGTTGAAGCGGGGGCCGAACTGATACTCAGTTGCAATCATTCCAACGTAGATTGGGTCTCATCGCTGGGGGTTGAGGTGGTGGCGATCCCTGATTCTCCTCAGGACTTGTCCTCACTGGATCGGCTGGTGGAGCGTTTGGATCGTGACGGGTGTCGCTTTCGCCTGGATCCGATTCTGGAACCGATCGGGGTAGGATTTACGGCCTCGCTGGAGCGATACATGGAGGTACGGCGGCGATACCCAGAGTGTTCCATGATGATGGGTGTAGGGAATGTGACGGAGCTCACGGAAGTGGATTCGGCTGGTGTGAACATGGTGCTGGCCGCAGTGTGTGAGGACCTCGGGATTCAGAGCATTCTGACGACTCAGGTGATCAACTGGTGTCGGACATCGGTCGCGGAATTCGATGCGGCTCGGCGTCTGGTGCATTATGCGGTGGGAGCGAAGACGATACCGAAGCATGTGAATTCCGCGCTGGTGATGCTGCGGGATTCGCGACTGCGTTCGTTATCGGATGCGGCATTGCGAACGCTGGCCGAATCGTTGCGGGATCCGAATTATCGGATCTACGCCGAGCGTGGCGAGTTGCATCTGATGAATGGTGAGGGGTACTGGCATGGAGACAATCCCTTTGGGTTATTTGAAGCGGCGCTGCAGCGGGCGAAGGAGCGGCGGCCGGCTTCAGAGATCACTGCGGAGCATGCCTTTTACCTGGGATATGAACTGGCGCGGGCTGAGGTCGCATTGCTGGCTGGAAAACAGTATGTTCAGGACGAACCAATGAACTTTGGACTGCTGGGGGCAGTGCAGGCGTCGTCGTCGCTGCACCCGAATGTGGAATAGGCTGTTTTTGAAAGGAACAGGGAGTCATGCTGAAGTCAGAACTGATTCATCCAAAGATTTCTGAAGTGCTGGCAAAGGCCGGCCACAGCTCAAAGATTCTGATTGCGGACGGGAACTATCCCGCGTCGTCGGCCATGGGACCAAAAGCAGAGCTGGTCAGTCTCAATCTGGCCCCCGGTCTGGTGACCGTCGGGCAGGTGTTGCGCGTGCTGCTGACGGCAATTCCTGTGGAAGCGGTCAGCACCATGGGAATGCCGGAAGACGACCCCTATCGTCTGCCCCATGATCCTCCGGTATGGAATGATTACCGTTCCATTTTGTCAGCTGCGGGACTGGCGATTGAATTGCAGCCGATTTCCCGCTGGCAGTTTTACGATGCGGTTGATTCGCGGGACCATGTCCTGACGATTCAGACGGGCGATCAGGCGCTCTGGGCCAATCTGCTGCTGACGGTGGGCGTACGCAAGTCTGGTGAGTGACTGAATGTTGGAACATATGCAGGGACGACTGTTCCTGCAGGACTTTCGCAGGCGTCAGATCCCCGGAGGAGGGCTGATTCTCCGGGGTGTTTCTGAGACTGGCGGCAGTGCGTGTGACGCGGCAGTGCGGGGGAGTTGGGACTGATGCTGTCTGAGCGAATCGAATCACTCGACGACCCGCGTCTGGACATTTTTCGTCAGTTAAAGACCACGAATGCCACGCGTGATTCGCGACTGTTTGTCGCGGAAGGCACGACGGTTGTTGAGCGTGTGCTGAAGAGTGGTTTTGAAGTGCGGAGTGTCCTGATCAGTGACCGCAAATTCGCGGGCTTTCAGGAGCGATTGCCCGAGAATGTTCCGATCCTGCGGCTGCGACAGGAGCTGGCAGAAGAGCTGGTGGGCTTTGTCTTTCACAGCGGGGTGATGGCCAGTGCTGTCAGACGCCCTGCTCCACCGCCCGGTGACTGGATCGCTCCTGCGGGTCCTGGATTGATTGTCGCGGGGGATCGTGTGACGGACCCGGAGAATGTGGGGGCACTGATTCGGATCGGTTCAGCGTTTGGAGCGGCGGGTGTGGTGTTTGGCGACGGCTCGGCGGACCCATTTTCTCGACGCGTGCTGCGTGTGTCGATGGGAAACGGGTTGTTCCTGCCGATTGTGGAAACTGCGGACCTGCGAAGTTACCTGGAGATGCTGATTCGGGACTTTGGATTCCGGCTGTGTTTGACGGTGCTGGATCCGACGGCGCAGGTGTTGTCGGGCTTCCGGTTTCCGGATCGGACAATTCTGGTGCTGGGAAATGAGTACGACGGGATTTCTGAGACTGTGCGGAGTCTGCCGGCGGAACGTCTGACGATTCCGATGCTGAATGGCACGGATTCCCTGAATGTGGCGATTTCATCAGGAATTTTTCTGCATCAGTATCGCAGTCAGTACCCCGGAGTATGAACGGGGGGTGTGACTGAGCGGGGGGCGGTCACGACTGCGAGACGGCGGGTGTTCTGAAGAATCGGGCAGAACTGCTGGAAAACAACCGGAATTCGCTTGCGTTTTCTCAGGAAATGGAGGAAGTGTGGTGAACGATTCGAATTGAACTTTCGTCGGCGAACTTCCATGCAGGCCATCGAATATCTACGGGAATTGATTGCGTACCCCAGTGTCAGTTCACAGTCCAATGTTCTGATTTCGGATCAGGTGGAGGGCTGGCTGAAAGGCATGGGATTTGACACGGAGCGTGTCAACTATGTCGATGCGGCAGGTGTGTGTAAGTCGAACGTAATTGCGCGAAAAGGCCCGGAATCGGGGACTGGTCTGGCGTGGTTTGGGCATACCGATGTGGTGCCCGTGACGTCCTGGAATTATGCGAAATCCGGTCCGTGGCAGGCTGATGTTGCGGATGGCCGAGTGTACGGGCGTGGTTCCTGTGACATGAAGGGGCCCGTGGCATGCATGCTGGCGGCGATGAATTCGCTGGCTTCCAAACAGTTGACAGCACCGCTCTGGTTTGTGGTGACGGCAGATGAAGAAATTGGGATGGCGGGAGCGCGGGCTGTAGTCGAGCATTCGCTGATGTACCGCGAGATTGTCCAGTCGCAGGCACGATCGATTATCGGCGAGCCGACGGGATTGCAGGTTGTGTATGCGCACAAGGGCGGTCGTTCGATTCGTGTGACATCGCACGGTCGGGCGGCGCATTCCAGTACGGGACTGGGTGTCAACGCCAATCTGGCGATGATCCCGTTTCTGCAGGCGTTGTACGAGATCCATGGGGAACTGGAAACACAGCCTCAATGGCGCGATGAACGTTTTTCTCCGCCGACGCCGACCCCGAATCTGCTGCTATGCGATCCGAATACGGCGATGAACATCACATCAGCGTTGTCACAGTGCACTCTGTATTTTCGCCCCATGCCGGGACAGGACGCAGATGGGCTTGTGGACCGACTGCGAGCGATCGCGATGCGGTCCGGGCTGCAGTTTGAAGTGATGTTTTCAGGAGAACCGCTGTTCAGTGATCCCAACGGATTGCTGATTCGGGACCTGCTGCAATTGAGTGGTGGGGACTATCCGCGGACGGTGGCCTATGGAACGGATGGTGCCGTGTTTACGGAGTTGCAGAATATCGCTGTGTGGGGCCCCGGCGATATCGCTCAGGCGCACACCGATGACGAATGGATCAGCCTTGAGCAGCTGGAGCGTGGTACAGACTTGTACAGGCAGGCCATTCAGCGCTGGTGCTGCTGAGTGTTGCGGTGTGCAGAAGGCATCGGGTGAGGCAGGTCTGGCGGGTTATTTTTTCTGCCGCTGATAGATTTCGGTCAGGACGTCTTCCACGGTGCGGAATTTCTTCCCGGGTTGCATTACGGTTTCGATACGTTCCCGGGCATCCTGTGGTGTGTGTCCGACGCTGAGCAGTGCTTCGTAGGCTTCTGACATCAGGTCGGAAGCGGTATCAACGGCGTCGGGGATTCGGCTGGCGATCATCAGCGCGAAGCGTGTCATCTTGCGACGGAGTTTGGCGACGATGCGTTCGGCCATGGCGGGGCCGATTCCCGGCAGAGTGCTGAGGTTCTTGACATCCTGTTCCTCGATCGAGACTGCGATTTCGCGAACAGGTCGCACCATAGCA
This sequence comes from uncultured Planctomycetaceae bacterium, assembly GCA_903924405.1. GTDB lineage: Bacteria > Planctomycetota > Planctomycetia > Planctomycetales > Planctomycetaceae > SXXK01. Next base: position 14,448 of record CAIYBH010000316.1, read on the forward strand.
CGCAGCGCTTTTTTCACGCCGACACCATCGACAGAGCAGATCTGTTCGAAGAACTCCAGCTCGGCTTCGTTCATGAAGCCGATCATGCGCGGGGTGAGTCTTCCCTGCTGCGGATTGCCATCGAGGTATTCGATAGTCCTGAGACTGACTTCGGAGTTGAGCTTTGTTTGCAACTGCCGGCGAACAATGTCCGGCAGCAGCACTTCGTAATCAAAACCACCGATCCGAATGGTGGCACAGGTTTCATTCAGACCGACCAGTAGTCCATTGATGCGTGTAATCATGTGCGGAGATTCTGAAAACCTGGTGTGGAGGTTCCGGGAAAATGTGTGTTGGCAGAGATGCTGGGACTTCAGGGATCAGTTTGACGAGTGCCGTGATCTGCACTGTATGGCGGAGAGCCGGACGGACTTTCGTACAGAGAGCCTCGTGGGGCCGTCTGTTGCCGAGGGTCTTCGGGCTTGTGCCTGTGGATGTCGGACTCGTGCCACAGTATGGCAAAAAACACAGGTTGGAGGGAGAGCGGATTCTGAGAGGTCACCGTCAGGGAAGGCTCTGCGAACCGACCGGTCGCGGGAAGTGGGTGTTCGTTCAGGCGGCGAAGCGGACGGAATGGTACAGGCACAGTGCCACGGCCGACGCGTCGGCGACGTCATGGGGTTCGGGCAGCGCGGAGAGTCGCAGTTCCGTCTGGATGGCGTGCTGCATCTGTTCCTTGGGTGCACGGCCGCTGCCGGTGAGCAGACGTTTGATTTGAGTGGGGGAATACTGAATCAGAGGAATCGCGGCTTCGGCAATGGTCATCAGAATGGCACCGCGTGCCTGAGCCAGCAGCAGCGAGGACTGGACATTGCGAACGTGAGAGAACACCTGTTCGATGGCCACGGCTTCGGGTTTAAGCTCGGTGAGCAATTCACGCAGGCCGGTACCGATTTCAAGGATTCGGTGGTGCAGCGAGTGGCCCTTGGTGGACTGGATGACTCCGCCTTCCCGCAGAACGGGCCCGCGAGACGTGCGTTCCAGAAGTGCGTAGCCGGTTCGATTCAGTCCGGGATCGATGCCAAGGTAACGATTCTGTGATGGCAGCAGATTTCCGGCCGGGATTTTTATTGACATGGGACTCATTCCGGGGAACCGGATAAGGGAGTATTTCGCTGGGACGGCAGAACAAAGGGTTTGATTCGGCGGTGCCGGTGATGGGCAGGAGGGGACACAACCTCCTGGCCGGGGTTCAGTGCGACTGAGGTGGAATCTGGCGAGACATCAGGACCACGGCATCTGCGGAGAGGGATTCACCACGTCCGACGGGGCCGACTTTTTCACCGGACTTGGCTTTGACATTGATCTGTTCGGGTGTGACGGACAGCAGTTCAGCAAGTCGCTGACGGATCTGAGGTTTCCATGGACCCATTCGGGGGTGTTCCGCGTGAATGGTGCAGTCGAGGTTGATCAGAGACCAGTGTTCCGCGGAGAGCGTGTCGACGACGTTTTTCAGCAGCATGGCTGAGTCAGCGTCCTTCCATGTGTCGCTGGTATTTGGAAACCATTCGCCGATGTCACCACGCCCGGTTGCACCCAGCAAGGCGTCGATGATGGCATGCAGCAGCACATCGGCATCACTGTGCCCGTCCAGTCCGAAGGGGGCGTTGCTGATCAGCACACCACCGACGACCATGGGGCGTCCGGCAATGGTGCGATGGGTGTCGTGGCCTTCGCCGATGCGGAAAGCAGAGACTGGCATGAGGACTCCGAGACGGGCCGAGAGAGATCCGGAAGAGACGAGGTCTGAGGATACGGGACCGGAATGATAGTACAGACAACAACAACTCGAAAACGCCGGTCATCGGCGGCAGACGGAATGGGTGAGAGGGCCCGAAGCGAGTGGCGTGAGAACCCGAAGTCGCGGAAATTGCCGAACAGATGTCCATTGCAGGTGCATTGATCTTCCTGTTCTGCCTGTCTTTCCCTGTTTGTCGTGTTCCTCCAATCCTGCAGTTGACTCGGGAATCACGTCCCGCCTAGTTTGTGTCGCGGACGGCCGCGCAGAGTGGCGGTTGTGGTGTGGATTCCGTAACGGCTTGCAATGGGACGTGAATCGAACCGGACATAATTCAGCCGGCTTGAGCCTGAGCGAATAGTTTTTGGGGAAGGTTGTCCATGGTGTGTTCCCGACGGAGTGCGATTGCGGCGCTGCTGATGTCAGCGTCCGGCTGCAATCTGTTCCGTTCCGTGGGAACAGAGGATTCGATGTTGAATTCGTTGTTCCCCGGGGGCGAATCGACAGACGCGCGAGGGGACGTCAACGTACCGACTTTGTCCACGGTTCGTCTGGATGCGACGATTGCCAGTCGACCGGTTGGGGATCCGAAGATCCGCAAGTTGGTGTGGGAAGAGCTGGACGAGAGCGGCCTGATGACTCCGGAGCAGCGGCGGGCGCTGAATGACAGTGGATTCCGGATCGGTGTGGCTGGCAGTTCGACGCCATGGGCCCTGCAGAGTCTGGCGCGGGACGCACTGGTTGCGGATCGAGGTGAGGATGGGACGGCCGGACCTGTGGTGTCGGAGACGCCAGGTGGACCGCTGGGTCCCTCGTTTACTTTGATGCAGAATGGAAAAAGCTATCTGGAGATTCAGGGACAGCTGGACGAAGCACGATTGCCGCTGGCGCGTATTCCGCAACTAGCATCGCTGCGGGATCGTCAGGGGCTGCGGTGTGTCATTGAATTGACAGCGCGGGAGATTGCAGAAGACTGGGTGCTGCTGACGTTGTTGCCCGTGGTGTACTCGGGCACCTCGACGCTGCGGCTCACAATACAGGACAATACAGAGAAACTGCCGATGCGGCAGAACACGTTGCCGTTGTATGAACATCAGGTGACTGTGCGTTTGCTGGCGGGTGAGGTTGCGGTCGTCGGTCGTTCTGCATCTGGAGATTCGGACAGCTGGAACCTGGGAAATCTGTTTTTCGCTCCGGAAGAGGGTGGAGCGGCAACGGAGCGGATTCTGATGATTCGCATGGCGGGTGTGGAAAAGCTGCGAGGTCAGAGCGATCCGACGTTCCGATTGGGAGTGCGTTAATCGGCGTGTCTGCAGTTGTAACGACATTTGGTTTTTCCCGGACTTTGCGAGTGGTGGGCTGCAGGCCATGGTTTCGGGGAATGACTGTTGACTGCTTTCGGCGAGTGAGACGATGGAAAGTTCTGCGCACGTTCCACTGCTGCACGTTGTGCTGCATCAACCCGAGATTCCTCAGAATACAGGGAATATCGGACGCACCTGTGTTGCGATTGGTGCAAGGCTCTGGTTGATTCGTCCGCTGGGATTTCTTGTGGACGACACGTCACTGAAACGGGCTGGTCTGGACTACTGGCAGCATCTGGACTGGGAAGTTGTGGACAGTCTGAGCGAAGTGACGCGCAAGCTGCCGGAATCGCGCATCTGGCGTCTGACAAAGACGGCGACTCGGACGGTCTGGGAGGTGGAATTCCGGCGTGGAGACATCCTGCTGTTTGGTAGTGAATCCCGGGGGCTGCCGGCTTCGATCCTGCAGAACCAGCCCACTCACAATCTGCGATTGCCCATGCGGAGCCAGGTGCGAAGTCTGAATCTGGCCAGTACTGTGAATACCGTCGCCTATGAGGCGGTTCGACAGTTTGGGGGGCTGCCGCCCGAGTAAATGTTGGGGGGACGGACGGAATCGCCTCGTTCAGGCATTGGACCGGTGAACAAGAAAGGCGGACGGCGGCTGGCGAGGTGAGCCTGATCGCGTGAACTTCCCCGTAAAGGGTGGCTGTCGTTTCTATCGGTCGACAGGTGTCTGGTGGAATCCCCTCATGGTTCAGCGGTGAAATCGAGGAAAAACTGCGGGCTCATGATCCGAGGTGTGGTGCCGGAAAACCCGTTGTTGACAGAATACGGGAACACCCGTAATGTTTTTCGCTGGACGAACTCTCCCGACGGGCGCAGGTCACGAGGGACGCGGACCCTGAAATTCTCAGTTTTTATCAGGAAAAGCACGACGTTGGCGTTCTGACGATGTGCCTGCCAGAATTCGGGGTTATGAGTGACAGACCGCGGTTGTCAGTATGTTGCGACTCCGGAACTGAACGATTTTGGTGTCGGGTCGGCATGCATACGTCAACCCGGGTAATTTTTTGCGGCATCAGTATTTGATCGGGCGTGGAAAATGTCAGGCAATCAAAAATGCTGGGGGCTCCCGGTTTTCCTGCTGTTTTTCTGGACAGCCAGTGCGCAGGCGCAGCAAAACTGGGCCGAATCCATGGTGATGCCGCGGAATCTGGACTTCGGAGTGATTGCAACGGGGGCCGAGGCCGTGAAGACTGTCACGGTGACCAATTCATCCCAGGTCCAGGTGCATATTTCGCAGGTGACCACTGCGTGTCAGTGCGCGCGTGCCGGTAATCCTTCAAAAACGTTGTTACAGCCGGGAGAAAAAGCCACCATTGACGTGAGCATGGACACGCGTTCGTTCAAGCAGAAACGCGACACCACGCTGACGATTCTGCTGGATGCCCCGCAGTTTGCTGAAGTGCGGATTCCCATTTCTGCCTATATTCGACAGGACGTGGTGATCGATCCGGGCAAGGTGGATTTTGGTTCGGTGGCCATGAACGCTCCTGCCAGTAAAACGGTAAAGATTTCGTACGCGGGACGAGCAGACTGGAGTATCCGGGACGTCCGGATCAATCATGAGTCGCTGAAGGCTCGGCTGAAGGAATTGGCACGAAATGCGCAGCCTGTGAACGGGATCAATGTGGAATATGAGTTGGAGGTGACGCTGTCCGGGACCGCGAAGGTGGGACGGTTAGTGGACTATCTGACGCTGGTGACGGATGATTCCCGGAACCCGAATGTGCCGCTGATGGTCGAAGGCGTTGTGGTTTCTGACATGACGATTTCCAATCCGAGTCTGGCCGTGCGTGCGTTGAAGCCGGGGCAAACCGCGAAAGTCTCGCTGGTGGTCAAGGGAATTCGCCCGTTCCTGGTAGCGGACGTGGATTGCGGAGCTCTGAAAGATCAGATTGTGGTCACCAAAGGGGATAAGGAAGAAAAGGTTCAGGTGATTCAGCTGGAATTCACGGCGCCTGAGCGGCCGGGTCGGTTCAGTGAGAAGATGCAGGTTCGAGTGCAGGGGCGCGAGGAGCCGCTGGAGTTTTCATTCTCCGGCACGGTTCTCTGACGGACGGAATGCAAACACGGGACGCAGTGTGCTCGTCGAGACCAGAAGTGGCCGGCCGATTGGCCGCCAATGAGGACGGTGCGTCGTACACAGCACAGGTCCAACGTGTTTGGCCGACCTGAATTTGTAATTTCAGCGGCCACGGGGACGGTTTGTGCAGCCACTGGTGTGTTTGGCTGTGTGGCGCGACGGTGAGGCGTTCCGGCCTGCATGAACGTGGCGGCGTTTCTGATTAGGGTTGTTCGGCAGTGGTGAGCCAGCGGTAAACAGCCGACAATGTTCAGGCGGGTGAAGTCGCGGCGGATTGTTTTCAGCAAATGCGGGTTGGTGTCGGGTCGGGCAGACCGTGGCGGCGGATGGTCATCCTTTTCAGGCGACGGGTGAAACATGGACACGTGGGATCTGTTGCTGCAGATCGTATTGCTGCTGCTGGCCTGTTTTGTGGCTGGCAGTTTGATGGCCATGGTGCGTCAGAGTCCGCTGGTGGGATTTCTGCTGGCCGGAATGGTGGTTGGAGGTCACGGCAGTCTGGAAGTCGTGAAGGCTGAGTCTGCGATCGAGGGCATCGCCGAGCTGGGGGTAGCGATGCTGCTGTTCAGCCTTGGGCTGGAGTTTTCGTGGAGCCGGGTGCTGGGGCTCGGTAAGCTGAATCTGCTGTGCGGCGTACTGCAGGTGCTGCTGACGATGGGGGCTTTGACAGCTGCGGGACTGGCATTGAATCTGGGTCTTTCGACCAGTCTGGCGATCAGCGCCATGGTCAGCCTCAGCAGTACGGCGACGGTGCTGGGCGTCCTCACGGATCGAGCGTTGCTGGATTCACCGATGGGACGTAACTCGATTGCCGTCCTTTTGGTACAGGACATGGCGGTTGTCCCGCTGGCCCTGTTGATTCCACTACTTGGCGAATCCGGAGACGCTGAGAGTCTTGCACTGCGGGTTGGAGGGATTGCCATCGCCGGTGCTGGTGTGGTGACGGTGCTTTACCTGACGCTGAACATCCTGGCCGTGCGTGTGATGAAGACGCGATCCATCGGTCAGAATCGGGAACTGATGGTTGTGCTGAGTGTGATTGTCGGGTTAGGAGCCACCTGGGCGGCGCACGCGGCGAGGCTGTCGCCGGCTCTGGGGGCGTTCGTCGCCGGCATGTTTCTGGGAAACTCACCCTTTGCCTTTCAGATTCGAGCGGATGTCGCATCGCTGCGGATTGTGTTGCTGACATTATTCTTTGGCTCTGTGGGCCTGTTGGCCGATCCAATCTGGATGTTTCGCAATCTGTTGCTGGTTCTGGCCATGTCCACACTGATTCTGTCGGTCAAGGTGATGGTGGTGGCTGTCCTGTTTCGAGTCCTGCGGCATCCTTCGGGGACCTCGCTGGGGACCGGCTTATGTCTTGGATCGGTGGGTGAATTTGCGTTTGTCCTCGGCAGTCAGGCCATGGGGGCCGGATTGATTACGGAAGACCAGTACAACGCACTGGTCTCGGCGGCCATTGTTTCGCTGCTGGTGACACCTACGTTGATCACCTATGCACCTGGATTGGCGTCGTGGCTCAACGGGCATGTATTCGCTCCTCTAGGGGGAGCATCTCGGGACGAATTGAATCGACATGCGTGGGACTGTTTGCTGGTGGGATTTGGTCCGGCAGGTCGAGGGGCTGCTGAGGCGTTGTCGCGACAGGCTTCCCAGGTGCTGGTGGTTGACCTTGGAGCTGACGGGGTCAACAGCGCGCGCGCTGCGGGATTTCATGCGATGCAGGCGGATGCGACGACGGGCGAGATTCTGCAGCATCTGCATCCGGAACGCCTGAAGCTGGTGGTGATCACGGTTCCGGGATTCCATGATTCGATGGCCGTTCTGCAGCAGATCCGGCACATGGCCCCCGATGCGACCATTCTGGTACGTTCACGTTATCGCCTGCATCAGCAGGATTTCCGGGATGCAGGTGCAGACATCGTGGTGGGTGATGAGGAGGAAGTCGGGACCGCGTTGTGCGAAGCCATTCAGAAACTGCGAACCGCCTGAAATCGCATTAAGGGGACATTCTACTTTACGCCTGTCCGTGTGACGTGCAGCATCCGTGGATACAGCTAACACTCGGCTTCCGGCGTTGTGATCTGGCTGATCCCCGACAGACGGCAACGGCGGCAAGTGTTGGCCGGAAAACCCCTCAATCTGACTGCGGTACAGACCTGAACAACAGGAAAAACAGCATGCCCCGTTCAGGGTTGATGTTTACCAGCCGTCCCCGACAACAACGCCATCACAGCGATCACTGAGTGATTTCAAAACGCTCCTGTCAATCTCTGTGGAAACAATCCGCACGCTGCCATCGGCGAGGGCAAAATGAGTTCCCGCCGCGTGCCAGCTCCACCAGTGAATGTCGTCATCCCTGCGCCCCGTGGCTGCCCGCAACCCTCCCATTTCCCCGTCCTTTCCGGAGATCAGGCCCGGGAGAAGAACATCGATGAGGCCGAACGGACACGAAGTCGACAACCCCGGGCCACCCCACTTCCCGGTCTGCGGCACGCCTCCGCGCTCTCCAAGCAAGAGTGTCTGACTCAGTCCGTCACTGATGTCGGCGAACCTCGTCCGACTGTTGCCAAAAAAAACTCCACTGTGAAGTCCGCGTGTCAGTGGCTCACGGCTCAGAGAATCGCAGTGAGATGGCTGAGTGATGAAGTGCTGACGATCCGTTCCCGACACACCAAAGTAGCTGGTCACGCCCCAGTCTCCGCGATACCAGGCACCATGGAAGCTGCCGGGAGCGATCTGGCGATTCCAGAATGTTGGCTGGCTATTCACTGGATCCGAAGGACACACGAAAACAACTATCTGTTGATTTGTAAGAAATCTATGATGAATCTGGCAATCCAGATCGAAATCAAAACGATTGTATAAATCGTTTCGCTCAATATAAGGCAGAATCGCGACTGTCCAGCCATAACCCTTTGTAAAATTGAAGGGGCTTTCCACGGCCGCCAAATCCTGAACCTGCGATCCGGGTGGAAGCACAGAATGCGTGTCATGGTACATATGAAGTGCCAGCGCCAGTTGTCGAATCTGGTTCCTGCACTGCGTCGCTCGAGCAGCCTCCCGTGCGCGTTGTACTGCGGGCAACAGAATAGCACAGAGCAAACTGATCACGGAAACTGTCACAAGGACTTCGATGATCGTGAATCCCGATTTTCGCATCGTACCGCCCTCGTTTTATGCCGACCAGACCCAGCAGTTTTCAAACAGCCAAGCGCCGGAAAACGCCGTGCGGGTGAGCGAGAACCATTTCAGAGCGGAAACTTGAGACTGCATGATGACCCTTCCCGGATTGGGTCGACAGTTCGTTCTGAAACATCAGCTTTTGTGCCGCCATCGCAGTGCAACCGCGGCCGTGATCGTCAGCATGGACAGCCCCGCTGCCGCCCACCACACCCACGAAATATCACTCGGCAAAGCCCTTCGACCCGTAGAAGGCGTTGGGTTTGCAGCTTTCGCGGCAGCGGCCTTTGCCGCCAGCTCGTCCTCATAGCGCTGCAGTTCATCGATGTCTGTGATTCTCCAGCCCGGTTTTGGCTGCAGGGTAAAAACGGCGGGATCAATCGGAGAATTGACGACAAGAGAATCAACGTCGACGACCATCTTGTTCTCGTCGATCAACGAGACGCGATCGGCGCCATTCTCGATGTGCACGATTTCTGTGGGAATGCAAACAGAATGACCGTCCAGCTGCATCACTTTACGATTAGTGACTGTCATCACAGTGGAAACAGCGTTTGACTCGGGAATAAACCGCTCATAACGAACCGGAAGAAATCCGTCACTGGTATCAAAATACACGCGATACCACAGTTTGTCCGGCAGACTTTCCTGCGGGGGAAACCGAACGACTTCGACACTTTTTCCCTCCAGCGTTTGCTGCCCGTCATACACGGCATTCTGAAACCGTTGTTCCCACGTCTTCTCGTTCGTCACAGCCTCCCAGCGAAACTGTTTACTGGTTGAACGCAGCCACGAGTAAATCGTCGTGAGCGGGAATCCCGCATTGGACCCTGATGATTCGTTGCCAGTTTTAACGACAAACTCCTTGTCATGTTCAACGGCATGCTGGGAGCGTAATCCGTTGAATGCCGACGAGGCGTGGTAAGGGAGAATTGTTTGAACGGGTAGCCCCGGTGGCACCTGACCAACGCCTCGGTCTTTCCGGTCAACACGAAACTTGTCACCGTCAATTCGAAATCGCGCGTCGGACGCTGCCACAACACGTGGCGTTGTCGATACGGACATATCAACAGATCGGATCAACTGGGCAGCAAACAGCCCTTGCTCGCGCAGTGCAACCAGGCGATCCGATTGAGCGTTTTCATCAGTCGCAGGCAGGTTGCTGGTGGACAGGACACAGACCAGCACACAAAGACCAAATCGAAGACACATTCGAGTAACTCCCTGAACATCACGGTCGAGAACAGCAGTTGTATGAAATACTCAGGGACCCTGAGTCGAACATGACCTATGGTGATGCCTTCCGCCCTGCGGGAATAATGGAGCTGCTTATTCTAATGAAATGCCGCGCGACGCTGCTGCAATGGTTTGACGTGGTGAACCTGACACGCCATCCACAATGGGGCCAGTCGGTCATGGTAGTATCCATGTGAGCTGGGCCGACGCAAGTGTACACGGTTCGCTTAAACATCGGAACTAGGCCTTAAACAAGCGTACCCATTTTCGTTGAAATCAAAAATCTCGCTGGCGCAGCAGCCACCGGGCGGCGCTGGGGCCGTGGAGAATTCTCGATATAATCTTCAGACATAGGCATTGGGTTTCAGTTAG
>CAIYBH010000317.1 GCA_903924405.1 uncultured Planctomycetaceae bacterium
GTGACCAGTGCGGACGTGCAGCGCATGATTCAGGCCTGCAACGCCTCTGGTGTCCAGTTCATGGATGGGGTGATGTTTATGCACAGTGCGCGTCTGAACGCGATGCGGAATGTGCTGGATGACGGAACCAGTGTGGGCACGATTCGGCGGATTGCCAGCCAGTTCAGTTTCTGTGCGGACGAATCCTGGGTGCAGAGTAACATCCGCGCCAGCAGTCACCTGGAACCTGCCGGCTGCCTGGGAGATCTGGGTTGGTACACGATCCGCATAATTCTCTGGGCCATGAAGTATCAGCTGCCGGTTGAAGTGCGAGGACGCATTCTGAACGGGGTGAAGCGGGCCGATAGTAACGACGTGGTACCGATGGAATTTCAGGGGGAAATGCACTTTGCTGACGGAGTGTCGGCGACGTTTTTCAATTCGTTTCGCACCAATCATCAGCAATGGGCCCATATCAGCGGGACGAAGGGCTACCTCGCCGTCAACGATTTTGTCCTGCCATATTTTGGCAACGAAGTGTCGTTTGACGTGGCGAATCACAATTTTGCTGCGGATGGCTGCTTCTTCAATATGGAAAAGTCCCTGCGGGCTCATCAGCTGAAAGAGTACAGCAATAACCACGCGAATGCTCAGGAGACGGAGCTTTTCCGTTCGTTTTCGTCATTGGTGCTCAGTGGTCGCCGGGATCCCTTCTGGGCGGACGTGGCCCTGAAAACTCAGCAGGTGCTGGATGCCGCCCTGAAATCCGCCAATTCGGGTGGGGGACCGGTCGCGCCGTAAGCGGGGGGCTTGAAAAAAGGGGGGTAGGAACCAATAGTGCGGCTTGAAAAAGGGGTCAGGAACCAATAGTGCGGAGCCCCCTTCGGGCCATTTGGCTATTGGTTCGTGACCCCTTTTTCTGACCTTCTGCGAAAACCACCCGGTTTTCGGGAACTCAGTGGCACGTGCCGGGCTGGTTTCGGTAGACTGTGGACAGAGACCCTGTATCCGGCGGCGAAATTGTCGTCTGCTGCCGGGTGAAATCAGGCCCCATTTCGCTCGTGCTGGACATCGTTCCGGCGGGCAGTGGATTCGGGGTGGTTATGTCGGGTCGCACTGCGATTCAACTCATTGTTGTATTCCTGCCAGGCATGGTGGATCTATGGAAGCTCTGATTGATCTATTCAGCAGTCTTGTCAACGTCCTTTCGGCTCTGTTGGCGTTGGTGCTTAGCGTGGTGCGTGTCCTGATCCCATGGATTCCCCTGTTGGGCTGGGTGGGATTCTGGGGGCTGGCGGTCAACTGGACGAAGACATTTCCGATTCTGCGTCGCGGTGGATTCCTTGGTGTCCTGTTGCTGATGCTGGTTTCGGTACTGGTCTGGGGCTCTGTGGCGCCGCCAGAAGCTGGCAAGCACTATCTGTTGGGACTGGCGGTCAGCAATTTCACCGGTAAGTTCATTTACGTGACCATGTTGACCTGCATTGCCATGCTGTGCGGATCGGCTCAGCTGTCCGGAGCTTTTGGGCGGCTGGCTGTGTTTCCGGACGAGCCGGCTGAAGAGGATCACGGTCACGGCCACGACGATCATGGTCACGGACATCACGGTGACCACGGTCATGGCGGGCATGATCACGCCGGTCACGCTCATGGCGGACACGGGCATGAAGATCACGGCGGACACGGTGGTCATCATGCGGCTCATGCCCACTGAATCCCATCGACCGAGCTGCCTTTGCCGAACGCGCTGCTGATCACACGAGTGTCGATCTCTCGTTATCTGGACGGACTCACCGGATCGATCGCAGGTCCTGTTCCGGCGACGTTGACTGGATCTCGGCAGCCGCGAAGCCCGGGTGGACCACGATCATGCGGTTAGACAGGCGGTCTTGTTCCCTGCGGCCGCCGTCTTCTGTAGCAGCCGTCCTGGGGTTTCATGTCGCGTTGGAAGCGGCTCACGGTTGTGTCTTGCGGTGGATTTTCAGATCCTGAGAGTCCGGTCTGTCGTATTGCTTGTTGCAGCCTTCCGATGGTTTTTTCCGCTGACGCGGTTTGCAAAGGTGGATTCATGCGAGTTCTGATCACAGTCGTCCTGTTCTGCAGCGTCAACGGTCTGTATGCCGGCGACTGGCCGTCATGGCGCGGACCGCATGGAAACGGGATGGCCGACGGAACGGGCTATGCGACGGAATGGAATGCGGAAAAGAACATCCTCTGGAAGTCGCCGCTGACAATTCGCGGCGCCTCAACGCCAGCGGTTTGGGACCAACAGATTTTTCTGACAGGGACTGTTGACGGTCAGAACGTTGTGGTGTGCTACGGTTGGGATGGAAAACTGCAGTGGCAGAAGACGGCCGGTAAGGCAGTCGATGGAAAGCCCGGCAAGGATGGCACGGGCGCAAATCCCTCGATCGTCACTGACGGTGAACGCGTGTTTGCCTACTTCAAGAGCGGTGACTTTGGCGGCTTCACCGTGGATGGCCAGCCGTTATGGCATCATAACCTGCAGGAAATGTATGGTGAGGACACATTGTGGTGGGATCTGGGAACATCTCCGGTGCTGACTGGGAACGCTGTGGTTGTCGCCTGTATGCATTCCGGCCCGTCTTATCTGGCGGCCTTCCGCAAGGACACTGGTGAGTTACTGTGGAAACAGGATCGCGAGCTGGGGGCGCCGGAAGAGGCGGCTCAGAGTTACGCAACTCCGGTGGTCGTGAAGGAGGGCGAGCGGGAAACGATTGTCGTTCTGGGAGCGGATCATGTGACGGCGCATGACGCCGTGACCGGTCAGGAAAAGTGGCGATTGGGTGGGTTGAATCCCACGGCGCACAAGTACTTTCGTTCGATCGCTTCGGCCGCCGTATCGGATGGGATTGTGGTTGCACCGTATGCACGCGGTGAGTCGCTCACAGCGGTCCGGATGGGTGGCGAAGGAGATGTGACCAAATCACACGTGTTGTGGTCCAACACCGGGACATCCGCCGATGTGCCGACGCCAGCCATTGCTGATGGGCGAGTTTACATCTGTCGTGATAACGGGGAAACGCGCGGTGTCGTGGATTGCCTTGATCTGCAGACGGGCAAGACGATCTGGTCCGGCCAGCTTCCGAAGAATCGGCACACGTTTCGGGCATCACCGGTGGTGGCGGATGGCAAGGTCTATCTGACTCGTCAGGACGGCAC
>CAIYBH010000318.1 GCA_903924405.1 uncultured Planctomycetaceae bacterium
CAAGTATCTGGCGGAGATGAAGCAGCGTGCTGCGGATCAGGGCGTGAAGAGTCTGTTGATCATGATTGACGGCGAGGGCAATCTGGGTGATCCGGACGAAGCGAAGCGTAAGCAGGCGGTTGAGAACCACTACAAGTGGGTGGAAGCGGCCAAAACGCTGGGTTGTCATTCGATTCGAGTGAATGCCGGCAGCTCGGGCACATATGAAGAACAGATGTCCCGCGCAGCAGACGGACTGCGAGCGTTGTCCGAGTTCGGTGCGAAGCATGGCCTGAACGTGATTGTGGAGAATCACGGGGGGCTGTCATCGAATGGGGCGTGGCTGGCCGGGGTCATGAAGAAGGTGAATCTGCCCAACTGCGGAACTCTGCCTGACTTCGGCAACTTCCGGATTAAGGACAACGAGTGGTACGACCGTTACCAGGGCGTGGAAGAGTTGATGCCGTTTGCGAAAGCGGTGAGTGCCAAGTCGCATGACTTCGATGATGCGGGGAATGAGACGAAGACGGACTACCTGAAGATGATGAAGATCGTGCTGGCGGCCGGGTATTCCGGCTATGTGGGGATTGAGTACGAAGGCAGCAAGCTGGATGAGTTTGCCGGAATTCGGGCAACGAAGGCGTTGCTCGAAAAAGTGCGGACTCAGCTGGGCTGATGGGCTGACAGGCTGGACCGAATCCCTCCCTGTGGAGCAACGGGGAGGGATCGGATTTGGCGGCAGTTCGATTCTGTTTCAGCCGGATTGAGGCCGTTGGATTCCTTCTGTCGTCCTGTCGTGGGCGATTGTTGGCCCGTTGTTGAGTCATCTTGTTGAGTCGGCGGCAGACATGTTCTGACGTTGGGGGATTTCATCGGACTGAGTGTGCGTTTTCGGTGGGTTGGTTGGGCTTGGATTCTGCGGGCGGGTGATTCGATGCAGCTGGGTTTTGTCAGTGCGATTCTGCCGGACTTGTCCTTTGATCAGGTGTTTGAGACGGCTGGTCGAATCGGGTTTGACTGTGTCGAGGTTTGTTGCTGGCCGGTGGGCCGGGCGGAGCGTCGTTACGCGGGAGTCAGTCATATCGATGTCGGCAACCTGTGTGAGAAAACGGTCGCTGGGATTCAGGCCACGGTATCTCGCACGGGAGTTGGTATCAGCGGGCTGGGTTACTATCCCAATCCGCTCAGTCCAGTGACGACGGAGGCGGAGACAGCGGTTGCGCATCTGCATGTGGTGATTGAAGCGGCCAGTCGACTGGGATTGCAGCGTGTGAATACGTTTGTGGGCCGTGACTGGACGAAGTCGGTGGATGACAACTGGCCGCGGTTTCTGGAAACGTGGACGCCGATCATTCGAAAAGCCGAGAAGCACGGCGTGAAGATCGGGATTGAGAACTGTCCGATGCTGTTTACGGCGGATGAGTGGCCTGGGGGAAAGAATCTGGCCACGACGCCGGAAATCTGGGCGAGGATGTTTGAGGCGATCCCGTCCGAGTGTTTTGGTCTGAATTATGATCCATCGCACATGATCTGGCAGCACATGGACTATCTGGGACCGATGCGGGAATTTCGGGATCGGTTATTTCATATTCATGCCAAGGATGTGCGGCTGGATCAGCACAAGCTGGATCGCGTCGGAATCCTTGCGCATCCCAACCGCTATCACACGCCCAAGCTTCCGGGCATGGGGGACGTGAACTGGGGAAAATTCTTCTCGACGCTGACGGACTGTGGTTATCGTGGCTCGGTTTGTGTGGAGGTGGAGGACCGGGCCTGGGAAGGCACTCTGGACGACCGGATTGCGTCTCTGCAGCAGAGCTGCAATTACCTGCGTAACTTTATTCCGCGACGGGCGTCAGCGGTGGACTGATTGTTCTGTCGGACTCGGAAGGCAGAGAAGTGCTGGGGCTGGCCGACGCCGCCTGGCTCCATTGATTCCGGTTGCGTTGATCGTCCGAAATTCCGCAGCGTTTGTCTGCTCCGCGTTCCTGCCCCTGATTTTTCAAAAGAGACTGCGATGCACTATCGAAAACTCGGCCATGACGGACCTTTGTTGAGCGTGATCGGGTTGGGAACGTGGGCAATTGGAGGCGGGGACTGGAAATTCGGCTGGGGTGACCAGGACGAGCAGGAGGCGATTGGGGCGATCCTGGAGGCGGTGAATCTGGGGATCAACTGGATTGATACCGCGGCGATTTATGGTGAGGGCCGCAGTGAGGTTCTCGTGGCGAAGGCGATGTCGCAGCTGTCCGCTGAGGAGCGGCCTTTGATTGCCACCAAATGCGGGCGAGTGGCTCTGGGGAACGGCGAGATTGGAAAGTGTCTGCGTCGCGAGAGTGTAATTGCCGAGTGTCACGCCAGCCTGAAACGTCTGAATGTGGAGTGTCTGGATTTGTATCAGATGCACTGGCCGGAGCCGGACGAGGAGATTGAGGAGGGCTGGCAAACGCTGGTCGATCTGAAAACTCAGGGGAAAGTGCGTTACATCGGGGTCTCCAATCACTCAGTGAGTCAATTGCAGCGGCTGCAGGCCATTCATCCTGTGTTGTCGCTTCAGCCACCGTACAGCATGATTGCGCGTGAGGTGGAAGCGGAGTTGCTTCCGTGGTGTGGTGCTCAGC
>CAIYBH010000319.1 GCA_903924405.1 uncultured Planctomycetaceae bacterium
GCCGCCGGGATCCATAGAAGAATCACGGCGGCTGTTGAGTTTGCACCCGTCAGGGGTCGAACCTGAAACCTTCGGTTCCGAAGACCGACGCTCTATCCAATTGAGCTACGGGTGCTTTTGTTTCGTGCGGCCGGCATTGTAGTGACTTTCCGGTTGCTGGCAACCGTAGGTCGCGGCCGCAGTTCCTTTTGAGAATTCACGGCCGTTCTCTGCCCGTTCTGGTTGTGCCTGTCCCGATCAATCAGGGTTGACCCGGGAAGCCCGGAAGTCCCGGGGCCCCGGGCTGCAGTTGCGGAGCGAACATCTGTGGGTTTTCCTGAATCACTTTTAACAGGGCCGCCGGAAGCGTGGCCTGCAGCGACATCACGTTCCCACGCCCCGTGCTGGCCAGACTGCCAACCATCTGCTGCAAACCACCTTGCAGTTCCTGTGGAGCTCCACCCAGCAGCAGCGGTGCCATCTGCTGCACCAGCATCAGGCCTTCTGTCAACGCCTTGTTGCCCTCCACTGCAGCCTCCGGTTCTGTCAGATTCAGCGAAACAGTGAGGTTCACATCTGATGTCAGATCCGAAATGATCGCGACGCCGGCAATGCGCCCTTTGATCGCGGCCAGCAGGGCAGCCACCTGCGGTGGTGCTGTCGGTGGGGCGTCAGGAATACTGCCGCTCATGCCAGCCAGCAGCGGAGTTGAAAAACCAAGGGCGAAGTGGCTGGAGGCGGGCACGAAACTGAAGTTCTCTCGTTCCTTTTCCCCCGGTCCGGAACTCAAGGCCGCCTTCACCGACGCTTCTGTTCCGGCAATCACCGTCCGTGCATCCACGGCGTGAACCGCGAGGGTGGGTTGATCGGGTTGCGGGGACGGAATGACGTAGTAGGTGCTGTCACCTTCGGTGGCCGCCGTTCCTCCCGCTGTCGTCGCAAGTGCTGCCACATCGATGTCTTTCAACAGTCGAATCACGGCGACTGCGTCACTGTTCATCAGCTGACGTCCCAGAGCCTGTGGATCAGGTGTGCCTCCGGCTGTGGCCTGAGTGATCACCGGCAGCAGGCTGACGACAACATTTCCCAGCCCGACTGAAATTGATTCAATGTCGGCCGGTGTAATGCCAAGATCAGGGGCGGTTGACAGCAGGGCCTGGCTGGTGCTGTTGGCGGCTGGCATGGATTTCGACAGCGCACTGTTTTCCATATCCGCGGGACGAACATAGAGCAGCACTTCTGTGCTGGCTGGCAGCCATGACAAATCCAGTGTGCCCGTGCCCGAGGGACGGGTTGTCGTTCCCGGTGGTGTGGTGACTGTGCCTCCGAGGAACGGGTTGCTGCTGGGCTGTTTCGGAGCCATCGCTGGCGTTTCGGTCGCCGCAACTTCCACTGGTTCTGTTGTAGTTTCCGCTGGTTCCGGGGTTTTCGACGCAATCGCTGCGGCGTTGGCTTCCGCCTTCCGCTGACGCTCCAGCTGAGCTTCGCGATTCGCGACAATTTCCGCTGCTGCGGCTTGTCGTCGTGCGTCCAGCTCCGACTTCGCGGCCTCTGCAGCCTGAGCGGCTGCGACATTGGCCTCTGCCAGCAGCTGATCTTCCGACAGCAGGGCTCGGCGACGAATCTCCTGGTGCATGTCGCTGCGAGTGATCGTCTGATCGCCAGCCTGAATCGCCGTCTGCTCCTCGACAAGCAGACGCAACTTTCCGTCGACGCTGCTGAGCATTTCATTCACGCGCTGAATATCGGCGACGCTTGTTTCACGCTTCAGGGCTTCCGTGAACATGGCTCGAGCCTGTTCCGTCTGCTCCTGTTCTGCCAGCACCACGCCGTGGAGATAAAAGTAGCGCGGATCGTCGCCCTGTTCGGTTAACTGCTGCAGCAGGGGCAGGGCCTGTTCACGATTGCCGTCGCGACGCAGTTCCAGAGCTTCCCGGAAAACGCCGCGCAGTTTTTCACGTGTCGGATCGGCTTTCAGGTCAGCTCGTGCTTCCGCGCGAATGCGTTCAATCCGAGCTCGCAGCGGGCCCTGAACCTTTTCGATCGCCACGTTGACAAGCCTGGTGTTGCCCGTCGCGGCTTCCAGGCGGGCCCCGGTACGAAAGTCCGAGTCACCTGCCTGGCCCAGCTCCGTGGACACAATTCCTCGATAGAAGTACACACGCGGGTCCTGCGTCCGTGCGTCAATTAGTTCTGTCAGTGTCTGCATGGCTCCGGCTGCATCGCCGCTGCGATAAGCCTCCAGAGCGGACGAAAATTTGTCCTGTCCCCTGACCACAGAGCCAGCGGTCGCGATCAGGGCGATAGCCACCAGCAGGGTTTTGAATCGAAGCACGCCCGTTGACATCTGATTAGCTCCCGGACAGACACCGTTTCCGATCACTTGCTTTGACGCCAGAAATTCGCCGCGGCGACAGCATCACGCATTCTCTGCATCATCTATCACACTGCCGCCCATCGGGAATCGCCGATTTCAGCGAATTCGACGCTAAATCCTACGAAGTCTTCTGCCGTTCGACAAACGAGGTGCACCGCGAAGACTCCGCCCAACCGGCAGGCATTCCCTGTGTTCTCTGATCGATCGGCCTTGAGTCCCACCCGGGTGTCTCGGGGATTCCGGCGGAAAATGCCAAAGAGCTGTCCGAAAGTCGCCCCCGCAAGCACGTGCAGCCGGGCGTCGCACCGTGCCGGTTTGCCCGGCCACATCCGAGAGCACTGGCAGTGGGGCCTGAATTGCCGGTCGACAACGGCCTGTGGAGCGGGCGCATGAGGCTCGGCAGACCCGGGAATTTCCAGTATTCGGCGACCGGTTTCCCCCCAGTCAGAACCCGGATCGCTCAGGAAATCAACGGAGTTGCGTGGCCTCCTCCGCTTTGGATTTCAAGAGGAATGCGGGGAAATGGGGGTTGCGGTGTTTTATGGTTGTCTGGATAAAATGGGAGTGATGTGCGATTGGGTCTGGTTTTTCGTGTGGCCTCGAAGGGGCTTCATCGAGTATTTTTCCGTGTAACGCCGAGCATCGTCTCGTGCTGGCGGAAGACGCAGGAGCGGTGGTTCCGGGGATCTTGGTGTGCTGTGTGATTTTCGGTGTTCGGTGAGTTTTCGTGGGACATGTTGTCCATGTGTGTGCCTGCGGTAGCTGTCAGCTCTGTGAAGGGCGGATGGTTGCGGGCTATAGCATGGGACTTGATGAGATGGCAACTGCCTTCGGCTGCATGATGAGCCACGCAGGGTGTGTTTGATAGTGTTCAGCGGGCGTTTGATCGAAAGATATCTGCTGTGACGAGCTCTGTTCGCACTGATCAAATTGATGAGACTCGCGGGGATACCCCGTTGGGACGCAGGGTTCTGGCGTTGGTCGCGGCATATCTCTTTCTTTTTGTCGTTTCCGGGCTGGTGTCACCGGAGGGATATCGCTCGCTGCGGGCTGATGATGCGTTTGCGTGGACCAACGGCGTTGTGGCTGCGGACCATGTGGCAGCCAGTCAGGTTGGGGCTCAGATACTTCAGCGAGGTGGCAATGTGGTGGACGCTGCGGTGGCAACGTCCTTTGCGTTGGCCGTCGTGCGACCTGCCAGTTGTGGACTTGGCGGTGGCGGGTTTATGGTGATCTGGGACGCGGAACGTCGGCAGTCGGTCGCGCTGGATTATCGCGAGCGGGCACCGGTTGGTGCCGTGGCTGAGCGGTTTGGCACGGCTGCTGATGCCGGACAGGCGGAGCCTGTGAGTGTGCGAGGCGGACTGGCCTGCGGGATCCCGGGAACGGTCGCTGGCTTGTGCCACGCCGCAGCGGAATATGGGTCTCTACCGCTCTCCGAGCTTGTGGCTCCGGCGATCGCGTTGTGTGAGCAGGGCGTGCTGGTGGATGCCCATGATCTGGAGGTTCAGTCGTCGACTTTGAAAAAGCTGCGGGCGTTACCCGGCTACGAAACAACCTACGCTGAGTTGCTGCGTTGTTATCTGAATGCGGGCCGTCCGTGGCAGCCGGGGGATCGCTTTCATTCGCCGCTGGGGCCTGTGCTGCGTCAGATCGCTGAATTCGGCGCGGCGGGATTTTACGAGGGATCGGTCGCCACCGCGATTGCTCGGGCAAGCCAGGGCAATGGTGGAGTGTTGTCTGTGGACGATCTGCGGGGCTATCGACCTTCTGTTCGCCAGCCGCTGACTGCCACTTTCCGTGGGAAGACGCTGCTGACCATGCCACCACCATCCAGTGGAGGTGTGGCCCTGCTGCAGACGCTGCAGACACTGGAGCAGTGGGAGCAGGCATCGGGCAAGTCCCTGCAGAGTCTGGGGCACAACAGTGGTGACTACGTGCATGTCGTGACCGAAGCGTTGAAGCACGCGTTTGCGGATCGTGCGGAGTTTCTGGGCGACGCCGACTATGTTGAGGTACCGATCGCGCGACTGCTGGCAACGCCTGTGGCAACGCGGGCAGCCGCTCGGATTCGCTGGGACGGTGTTCAGTCGGCCGAGGACTACGGGCGGTTTTATCTGCGCGATGATGCAGGCACCAGTCACTTTTCGGTCATGGACCGCCATGGGAATGCAGTGGCCTGCACGGAAACGATCAATCTGACATTTGGCAGCTTCGTGGTGGTGCCTGAGTACGGCGTCCTGCTGAACAATCAGATGGATGATTTTGCTGCGAATCCCGGTCAGCCGAATGCCTTCGGTCTGATGCAGAGTGCTGCGAATGCGATTGCTCCCGGCAAACGTCCTCTGAGCAGCATGACTCCGGTCGTTGTGCTGCAGGGGGATCGAGCCGTTTCGTCGGCGGGGGCCTCCGGTGGACCGCGAATCATCACGGCCACTCTGCAGAATCTGTTGAACCAACTGGTCTTTGACATGACTCCGCAGCAGGCCGTGAGTGCGGCACGTTTTCATCATCAGTGGTTTCCCAACGAGTTGTTGCTGGAAGGTCCGCTGCAGGCTTCGCTGGGAACAGGGCTGAAAGAGCGAGGGCACGTGATTTTGCCGGCCTCAGCACTCGCCGCAACTCAGGGAACAGCAGTGACCGGTGCAGCAGTGCAGGGGGGAAGTGACCCTCGGAAATCCGGTATTCCGGCGGGCTTTTAGATGTTTTCTTTCCATTGAGACATATCGTCAACGGGTGTTCAACACGGCCGATGCGGTGACTATAACTGACGACACAGGATCTCAGAGACGACCATGACCATACCATTTCGATACAAACTCAGAAGCCTGCTGGGGCGTCCCCTGCGACGCTCGTTGTCGGTCGGGCGTGAGCGTTTTCTGGCGCTGGCTGCCACGGCAACTCCGCAGGTGCAGCGAGCTCTGTTGCGGGATCTGCTGCAACTGAACGCCGGGTCCCGGTTCAGCGACGACTATCGTTTATCACCGCAGATGAGTCTGCAGGAGTTTCGGCACGCGGTTCCGATCACGGATTACGAAACCTATCGTCCGTATGTCGACCGGATGGCTGTGGGTGAGCACAATGCACTGCTGGGTGCGGGCAATCGACTGCTGATGTTTGCCATCACCAGCGGGACGACATCGCAGTCCAAGCTGATTCCGGTGACCAGCCGTTTTCTTGCCGATTATCGGACGGGCTGGCAAACGTGGGGAGTGGGGCTTTACAGCCGCTTTCCGGAACTGCCGGATCTGAATGTTGTGCAGATTGCCAGCAGTCATCGGAAGTTTCTGACGGAGGGTGGTACGCCGTGCGGCAACATCAGTGGCCTCGTGGCTTCGATGCAGAATCCCGTGGTGCGTTCGCTTTACACCATCCCGTCCGGAGTGGCGGAGATTGCTTCACCGGAATTGAAGCGTCGCATGACACTGGCGCTGGCGATGTCGGATCCCTGCGTGGGTATGTTTGTGACGGCGAATCCCAGCACGCTGCTGCAGCTGATGGAGCATTTTCAGTCGCAGACGGATTCGGTGCTGCGTGACATTCAGGATGGGCTGATGCGGTTTGTGACTCTGCCCGGTCCACTGGGACGGCAGTTACGTCGGCGTCTGCGGCCGAATCCACAGCGAAGTCGGGAACTGCAGAGTATAGTGGCGCAGCGTGGCAGTCTGCGGGTTTGCGACATCTGGCCTCATCTGAAGGTGCTGGCTGTGTGGACGGGAGGCAGTGCGCGGGCGTGGGTCGGACATCTGCAGGAAATGTGTGCTGGGCTGGACATTTGTGATCACGGGCTGC
This sequence comes from uncultured Planctomycetaceae bacterium, assembly GCA_903924405.1. Classification (GTDB taxonomy): domain Bacteria; phylum Planctomycetota; class Planctomycetia; order Planctomycetales; family Planctomycetaceae; genus SXXK01. Next base: position 6,149 of record CAIYBH010000319.1, read on the forward strand.
ATGCCAGTGAGGGGCGAATGACGATGCCGGTCCACCCCAACACGTCCGCCGGAGTTCTGGAAGTCAGCACGCATTACTTTGAATTCATTCCGCTGCGGGAAGCAGATTCAGCCAACCCGATCGTGCTTGAAGCATCGGAACTGGAAGAGGGCGAAGAGTACTACATTCTGCTGACTACAAGTTCGGGGTTCTGTCGCTACAACATTCGTGACGTCGTGCGATGTGTTGGTTTTCACGGTCTGGCTCCGCTGCTGGAATTCCGGCATAAGGGCGCACACATTTCCAGCATCACCGGCGAGAAGTTGTCTGAGTCGCAGGTTGTGGAGGCTGTTCAGGCTGCGCAGGTTCATTGCGGGCTCAGCACAAGCCTGTTCACGCTGACACCGGAGTGGGACGATTCACCCGGTTACACTTTGTACCTGGATCTGCGACGCGAAACAGAGTCTCGACAGCTGGAACGCTTTGCGGCGGAGGTTGAAGCTCAGCTTTGCTTCCGCAACGAGGAGTATCGGGAGAAGCGTGGCACCGGACGTCTGCGGCCCGTACAGACGCGGCGATTACCGGAATCGGCCTGGACTGCGTTACTGCAGACACGACTGCAGAAATCAGGCGGCAGTCTGGAGCAATACAAGCACCCCTGTCTGATGCCGGACCCGGATTTCCGCAAGGTCTTTCTGCAGGCCTGCGGTCTGTTGCACTCCGACCCGACCTGATTGCTCGGCACGCTTCGTTGACGGACGAACCTGCCGGCGCGGACTGCTGGTGCACCGAAGGGGCGGACAGGTCAGGGCCGTGTGGTGGTAAGACGAACCATGTGTCTTACGATTTCCACAGGCTGGCGCGTGGGTTGTCGGGACAGACTTCCGCCAGGCGTTGATACAGCAATCTGGCGTCATCGGACAAACTGGTCGGAACGCTGATTTTCAGCACCACAAACTGATCACCACGCTCGCCGGTTTTGGGATGCTTCAGTCCCTTGCCACGCAGGCGCAGGCGGGCACCGCTGGAGGTGCCGGCGGGAATGTTAAGCACCACTGGACCTTCCGACAGAGTGGGCACGTCCACTCGAGCGCCCAGCGCCGCTTCGCTGGGGGTGACCGGGACATCGACCAGCAGATGCGAACCATCGCGTCGAAACCATGGGTGAGGTGCGATCTGGACGGTGACCAGAAGATCGCCGGCGGGAGCACCACCGCTGCCGGGGCTGCCCTGGCCTGCCAGGCGAATGGTCTGACCATGATCGATTCCGGCCGGGATTCGGACCGTTAAGCGTTCGGTGCGATTTCCCTGCTGCAGGGTCAGACCGTGCTCACCGCCTTCAGCCGCCACGGCAAACGGGACGGTGATCTCTGCGCGGGTGTCTTCGCCTTTTTTGGGACGGCCACCACGCTGTCGACCACCGCCGCCACCACCAAACATGCCACCGAGAATGTCCTCGAGATCAATCTGACCGCCTGCGCCCTGGAATCCCTGAAACGGATGACCACCTGGAAACGGCCCGCCGGCCCCCTGAAACCCGTGGCCGAACTGGTCGTACTTTTTCCGTTTTTCCTCGTCCCCGAGCACTTCCCAGGCCTCGGTGATTTCCGCGAAGGTCTTTGCCGCGTTGGGATCGGAGGGTTTGACGTCCGGGTGATACTGACGGGCAAGTTTCTTGTAGGCTTTGCGGATTTCGTCCGCTGCCGCGGTACGGGAAACTCCAAGAACCTCGTAGTAATCGCGTTTTGACATGGGTTTGGCCGGACAGGAAAGGGAATGTCTGGTATGGCAGTGGGGATAAGTCTGCTTTGCAGGCCGGGTGATGCCAGGAAAACCAGACCGGGTGCCCGTCTGATCGGCTTTGAGCGACCAGCAACGCCGCAAATCACTGAGAGAATTGAAAAATCAGGGTTGGATTTGCCCGGGCCGCGAGGCGGGCGTCCTCGGATCTTAGCAGACAGACACACGGAACAGCATGGGGAACAGCCCGTGCCGCCCGGAACTGCAATTACGGCAGCCATGGACGACCGGGTGCAAATTGGATGCCTGCCGGAATTGCATCTGCCAGAAAATTCATACGAACGAAAAAGGGGTCAGGTCTCTTTTTCATTTGCTGGACTGAATAGTAATGCGAAGCGCGATCGAGGCGGGAAACGCAGGACCTCGCTGGCGCTTCGGGTTGGTATGGGATCGACTGCTTTAGTTGCAGGTCCTCGCTGGCGCTTCGGGTTGGTATGGGATCGACTGCTTTAGTTGCAGGTCCTCGCTGGCGCTTCGGGTTGGTATGGGA
>CAIYBH010000320.1 GCA_903924405.1 uncultured Planctomycetaceae bacterium
CCTCCCTGGTTTGTTCAGGAATGTATTTTCCGGACAATCTCCCTACACTGACGTTTGAAGATTCCGGGACGGCAGGCGGTGTGGTTCAACCCATGCTGTTTACTGCCCCATGGATTTCGGATGGGTGTGTGCTGCACGGGAAGAGTGGCTCGAATGGACAGAATGCCGGTCGGTCGAATTCTGCTGCTTGCTGGAATACTGGTTGCTTCCTCCGGGTTAGCTTCCTGTGTCGCGGCGGTGCTGCCACAAGCCGCCGACAAGGCCACCACAACGACTTCTTCCTCGAAACCTGTCGAAGAATCGTCAGTGGGCAGTACCGGGGAAATGACTTTGCCCGAACTGAAGCAGATCGGGCGGCAGCGTTCGGCGTATCGACGACAGCAGGTGCGTGAAGAACTCGTTGAATCTCCGCAGCCGGACCTTGCAGGTTTTCAGGCGAATATCCAGCCGATTCTGATGAAGGCCTGTGTCTCCTGTCATGGCCCGGAAACGCGTGAAGGCAACATTCGCATCGATACTCTGAACCCGGACCTCGTGCACGGCAGCGATGCCAGCTGGTGGCTGGAGGTCGTGGCTGTTCTCAGCAATGGTGAAATGCCACCGGCGGGCGAAGGTGACCTGGCCGACCAGGATCGCAGCCGCGTTGTGGACTGGCTGTCGTCAGAGATTCAGCGTGCTTCAGCCATCCGTCGTACTGAGCAGGGGTATTCGTCATTTCGGCGCATGACACGCTACGAATACAACTATGCCCTGCAGGATCTCCTTGGGCTGCCCTGGAATTTTGCCGGTGATCTGCCGCCTGAGTCCGCTTCGGAAGATGGCTTTCACAACAGTTCCGAAATGCTGCACATGTCGGCAACTCAGTTCGCCACCTACCGCGATCTGGGCCTCGCCGCCTTGAAAAAAGCCACAGTCGAGGGAGACCAGCCGCCAGTGCTTCACTGGGGCGTGTCGATGCGATCAGCATCCGCAGCCTTGTGGCAGAAACAAAACGACGAACTGGAACAGATTCGCCAGCAGCATCAGGACAACCCGGAGGTTCAGCAGCGGGAGCTTCAGAATCGCATCAAGGCGTTTCAGAACGTTCCAGGTGGGACCCATTATCGGGATCTGATCACCGGGCGTATGGCCTCTGCGTCGTGGGACTACGGCGGTGCGAGATATGCATGGGCGCCGCAGCCCACAGCAGGACCTGTCCCCGAGACAAGTGATGCCGTGGCTGTGATTCCCCGTGGTCAGAAGCTGATCGTCGAACTGGGTGACCGGATTCCGGACGAGGGGACTCTACGGGTTCGCGTACGAGCCTCGGCGGTGACCGACAACCCGGCCGAGCGACCATCTCTGCAACTCGAGTTTGGCTGGCAGGCGAGCAATGATTCGCAGGCCAGTGTGCGAATCAGCCCGCGAGATCTGGAAATCGATGCGCCCCCGGGTCAACCGCAGTTTTATGAGTGGCAGATACCGCTGACAGAAATTCATCCGCGTAACTCTGTGCGCGGTGTCTGGAAGCTGGGAGATCTGCCAAGTCCATCAGAGTATCTGCGGTTTGTGAACAGTTCGGTTTCTCAGGGCGCCATTGAGATTGATTACGTGGAGGTGACTGCACCATGGTATGAGCAGTGGCCACCAAAGTCGCATCAGCAGATTTTTGTGGACAGTGTCCACAAGACTAATGAAGTGGAATACGCTCGCGAAATCCTGACAGGATTTATCACACGAGCATGGCGCCGTCCCGCGATGCCCGAAGAGGTCGCTCAGAAGCTGTCTCTGTTTACAAAAATCCGTCCGGAATGCCGTAGCTTCGAAGAGGCGATGCTTGAGGTGCTGTCCACGGTGCTGGCATCGCCACGATTCCTGTATCTCCTCAGAACAGAAGACTCTGAATCCACCGCGTCTGGTGAATCCGTTCGACCTTCACGGCTCTCCGATTTTGAACTGGCCACTCGGCTCTCCATGTTTCTGTGGTGCAGTATTCCGGACAACGAGTTGTTGCAGCTGGCCGCCGAGAATCGGCTGGGATCCGACGACGTGCTGACCAGTCAGGTTCAAAGAATGCTGGCAGATCCCCGAGCAGCTCGTTTTGCTGAGCAGTTCGTGCGGCAGTGGCTGGGGATGCAATTGCTGGACTACCTGAAAGTCGACAGGAAAGCGTACCCGCGCTTCGACACGTCTCTGAAGGACGCCATGCAGCAGGAACCCGTCGCGTTCTTCGAGGAAGTCCTGGCAGAGAACCACAGCGTTCTGGATTTTCTGCACGCCGATTATGTTCTGGTGAATGAGCGGCTTGCCGAGCATTATGGCCTTGCCGGGGTGCGCGGAAATGAATTCCGTAAGGTGCTGCTGGATCAGCAGTCGCAGCGCGGCGGATTACTGACTCAGGCTGGGCTGCTGGCCATGAACTCTGATGGCCGCGATTCTCACCCGCTGAAACGGGGCATCTGGGTTCTGAAAAGTGTCCTGAATGATCCTCCTCCGCCGCCGCCACCGGCAGTCCCGATCATCGACCTTGCGGACCCGGAAATTGCAAAGCTGACACTGAAACAGCGGATGGAGAATCATCGCAGTCAACCGGCCTGCTTCTCCTGTCACTCAAAAATTGATCCGTGGGGCATCGCTTTTGAAAACTATGATGCTGTCGGCAGCTGGCGAACCGACATCGGAGGTCAGCCGGTGGACGCTGCAAGCCTACTGTTCAATAGCCAGCAACTGAATGGTGTCGACGGACTCAAACGCTTCTTACTGGAACATCGGCAGGATCAGTTTGTGCGTGCGCTGGCCCACAAGCTGGCGACCTGGGCGGTTGGTCGGCCATTGACGTTTGGAGATCGATCAGCGGTGGATCAAATCGCCACGGCCCTGCGGCAGCAGGACGATGGCCTGGCCACACTGTTGACACTCATCGCGACCAGTGACCTGTTTCGCACACGCTAAAAAGCCCGTATGACAGCGGAAGGGGGGATTCGCCGTCTGAAAGATCGGCAGTTTCTGCGCACCGTTTTCAGCGTTCGCGGGCTTCAGGGACTTCAATGGGTTGCCATCAGCAACTGAACGCCTACGATCACCACGTCCGCAGGTCCCACTGGTACGTGTCTTCGGATGGTTCGGTGTGATGTCAAAAAGCATGATTTCTTCGCAGGGACGTGAAGATGAGTTCTGCAGAAAGTAACCGTTATGAATCCTGACAGAGCAGTTTTTACTCTGCGGGATGTTACGGTACATTTTGATGAACCTTCCCGTCCGATACTCAGTCACCTGTCTCTGACCATCAATCAGGGTCAGTTTGTTACTCTGGTCGGGCCCTCAGGATGTGGGAAGTCCACGCTGTTAAGAGTCCTTGCGGGGTTGCTTGAGCCTTCTGATGGTACTGCAGTGACCGATCAGATCACTCAGCAGCCTGATGGTGCCGGGATTGGATTTGTGTTTCAGCAGCCGTCGCTGCTGCCCTGGAGAACAGCCATTCAGAACCTGCGACTGCCGCTGGAACTGGGTGCCACTCCACAGGATCATTCTGTCCCGACAGATACAGACCTTCACTCCCTTCTGACGCAGGTGGGACTGAGCCGGGACGATGCCGCTAAACGCCCCGCAGAGATGTCCGGTGGCATGCAGATGCGACTGTCACTCGC
>CAIYBH010000321.1 GCA_903924405.1 uncultured Planctomycetaceae bacterium
ACCGCCGGCTTTCGCGGAGACGAAGCCCTCAGTCTGTTCTTCGGTCAGGATCCGGTGTACCAGTTCGATCAGACTGGCGCCGTGCGGCGCGCTTACGTCGAGGGCTTTCTGTACCGCAGCCAGGGAACAACACTCGCGCGACTTGAACGAATCCGCACAGCGACACAGACAACGCTGCAGCGACAGGATCTTACCGAACACGAACTGGATCAGTTTCAGCGGACCATGACGCAGCGTCTGCAGAATCTGCTCACGTGGTTGCACACCGGCAAAGTCCACATGCTGCGCAGTGTTCCCGAATCCGTCGACTGGCAACAACGCCTGCCCCTGGCACTGAATCGAATCCTCACCACCACTGCCTGGCTGTCCACGACAATTCGTGCCCGAAAATGAAATGCACGCTTCAGACTGGCGGCGTGCTCGGTGTCGTGAGAGAATGCTGGTCAGTTCCCGGCAGTCGGGGCCGGATTCCTGCCATATCCACGGCCGTCCGTTCCCGGCGACATCGACATCAGGTCTGGAGAGCGTCTATGTTTCTGCTTCGGTCCATCGCCCTGTGCCTGACAGTTCTCAGCCAGACTCCGGACGGAGACGGACTGGTGAATTCCGTCGAACAGCAGCGTGGTGGGCGGCACTGGATTGATCAGCCGACCGATCTCCCCAAAACCCCTGAACAGTCGCTGCAATGTTTCGAAATCGAACCGGGGTACCGTATCGAGCTGGTGGCAGCCGAACCACTGGTGTTCGACCCGGTGGCGATTGATTTTGACCATCAGGGACGCCTGTACGCCGCAGAATACTCCGATTATCCCGTTGGTCCAAAGGACCCTCAGGCACCTCCACTTTCACGCATCGTACGACTCAATGACACCAACGCTGACGGCCGGCCCGATCAACGCACGGTCTACGCTGAAGGTCTGAAATTCTGCCACAGCCTGATGGCCTTCCAGGCTGGTATTCTGGCCTGCACGGAAACTCAGATTGTCTATCTGCCAGACAACAACCACGACGGCGTGGCGGATCACTGCGAAGTCTGGTTTGAGGGGTTTCAGCCAGCACATCCTCAGATGCAGATCGGCTGCCCGCGCCGTGGACTGGACAACTGGATCTACTTCACCTACGGACATGGAAAAGTCCGTTGCGTGCGACCGGGATTTGAAACGGTTGAACCCGTGGAGATCCCGCGTGTCGATTTCCGCTTTCATCCCCAGACCATGCAGTTCGAAGCCGTGACAGGCGCCGGTCAGTTCGGCAACACCATCGATAACTTCGGGCATCGCTTTTTCAGTTCCAATCGAAACCCGATCATAAATGACCTCGTTTCCCTGAAACAACTGGGCACGAATCGTTTTGCCGGCTTTTCCAGCGGACACACCGATGTCGGCCCCTCAGGCGAAAAAACCCGAGTTTTCCCGAAGATTGCCATGAAGAGTAACTGGCTGTCGCATGCCGGAACTCACACCTCCGCTTGCGGAGTCACAGCCTACCGCGGCGGAGCCTTCGGTCCGGACTCTGATCGTAGTGTCTTTGTCTGTGAACCCGTCGGACATCTGGTAACACGATCGATCATCGAACCCAGCGGCGCTGCATTGACGGCCCGTCGCGCACGTGAATCCGCCGACTTTTTGACCTCCACCGACACATGGTTTCGACCAGCCAGCCTCACCACAGGTCCCGATGGCGCCTTGTATCTTGCCGACATGTACCGATTGTGGGTCGAGCATCCGAAGTTCGTGCCGGATGATGTGGCCGCGAAAATGGACTGGCGAGCTGGTGAAGATCGTGGTCGCATCTGGAGGATTGTCAGGGACGCAACAGAGGCGTCCAAAACAACGGATTTTCAGCCCCCGAAAACAGATGCGGACCTGCTGTCGCTGCTTTCTTCCACCAACGGCTGGAGTCGCATGTTGGCACAGAGACTGATTGTGGATGGCAGGAAAACACAACTTGAAATAGAACTGCGCGGGCTTTTGAATTCGACGAACGCAGACACGACTGCCGGATTTTCCCGACTACACGCATTCTGGACTCTGCAGGGCCTCAACGTACTGACCACCACCGACATCAGGACCGCAGCCCGCGACCCATTTCCTCCCCTGCGTCGTGATGCCGTGCGCCTGACGTCAGAAATCGCCGCAAACGACTCGAACCTGCTTGCTCTGCAGCAGGAACTTTGTGCAGACACGGATGGTGAGGTCCAGTTTCAGGCGATTCTCTCATTGTCTGGCGGGAAAACGTTGTCGCCTGCAGGAATTCAGGCCATCGCCAACACAACAGATCTGTGGATTCTGCGCGCTGCCCTGATGGCTGCACCGGAACAATCGGCGGCTCTACTGGAAGCCCTGGTCACACGGATTGTCGAACACCCCAATCCCGAATTTGTCACGTTCCACACCACCGGCCTGCGACAACTGGCCTTGACCGTTGCCGTACAGGGAGAACTCAATTCACTGAAGTCCCTTCTGCAGCAGCTGTCGCGAACCTCGGAACAGGGGCGCTGGTGGCAGGCTGCCATCGTGGCTGGACTGGCGGATGGGTTACCTCAATGCGCAAACTCCAGTCTCCCACGTTCATTAACGGCCCTTCAGTCAAATCCCCCGGACGAACTCAAAGGCCTGCTGGACGGCGTCATAGCAGTCTGCCGCGAGGCGCAGCAAATCGCACTCGATCGTGCCGCCAGCGAACCTGACCGCCTTGCCGCTATCAGCATGCTTGGTTCGCTCCCCGCTGATCAGCTGCAGCAAAGCCTTGAAGCACTGCTGGTCTCCGGAGAACTGTCCACATGTCAGAAAGCCGCCATTGAAGTGGCTCGCAAGGCCGGATACGGACCCGCCGCAGCATTGATACTGTCTCGCTGGGACCAGCTTGCGCCGTCCGCTCGGTCCATCGCACTTGATCTGCTGCTGACCAACCGACAAAGCATAGGGCTGCTGCTGGAAAATATGCAGACAGGATCCATCGCACCGGCGGTCGTCTCCATCGATCAACGCCTGCTCCTGCTGCAGAACCCCGACGAAACCATCCGTAAAACTGCGGAACAACTGTTTGGCGGCACAGTCTCTGCAGATCGAAAAGCCGTAGCGGAACAATACACAGTGGCGCTGACGCTGGAAGGTAATTCACAGCGAGGTGCTGAGCTGTTTGCCCGGACCTGCAGTAAATGCCACCGGGTTGGTACCGTCGGTAATAACGTGGGCCCCGACATCAGCGATACGCGGGCGCGAGCTCGGGATGCCTTGCTCTATGATATCCTCGATCCCAATCGTCGCGTCGACCCCCAGTATTCCGAGTATGTCATTGTCACGCAGGACGGCCGACTGCTGAATGGGCTGCTGCTGGCGGAAACTGCAGAATCTGTGACGCTCCGGCAGCCAGAGGGCCGCGAAATGACGGTCCTGCGGGCGGAAATCGATGAGATGCGGTCCACCAGCAAGTCCCTGATGCCGGAAGGGATCGAAAAAGACGTCACTGTCGAGCAAATGGCTGATATTCTGGCATTTCTGAAATCATAGACACACGGGCTCGACAACAGGCAGTGTACCGATTGTAGCGATTTCGCCGGATATTCGGCATGGAGACTCTGCGGCGTTCAGCATGCACGGGATCTCCATCTCCACCCGTGAAAATGATAGCATGGATGTCCGAACGCTCTGCAGTCCCCTCGAAGTCTCTGACGAAAGACTCTGCCGTTGCCTCGTTGCAGTTCAATCCGGACATTCTATAATTCGGTAAACGGGTGAATTCGCGGTCCAGTTCGCGGTTCGCTCGAAACAACACTTCTTCAAACACTTTCTCAGCGAGAGGAGCGTAACACTTGAACGCTCTGCTTCGAATTCTCAGCCTGCCGGCTGTGTTTCTGTCCCGGGTCCCCGGACTACGTCCCGTAGTTCGGGCGTGCTCCACATCGGTCGGACAGAAGTTCCTGATGGCGATTACCGGGCTGTCTCTGGTTGGGTTTCTTGTGGTGCACCTCGCAGGAAACCTGCAACTTTTTGCCGGCGAAGAGGTGTTTAATGCCTACGCTGAAAAACTCCACAGCCTCGGACCGCTGCTGAAAATCGCCGAAGTCGGATTGTTTGCCACCTTCGCGGCGCACATTGGCCTCGCGATTTCCACCGCCTCGATGAACAAACTGGCACGTAAGTCCGCTTATGCGATGAAAGAGACAAAGCAGGGATTGTTCGTACTTCCCGCTGGTGGTGCTTCCAGCTGGATGATGGTCACCGGCCTGTTGATTCTGGCCTTTCTGGTGATCCACATCATCGATATGAAGCTGAAAAAGGGATTTGGTGTCGACTACTCAGCCGCATTTCCTGCCGGGCAGGAAGGGGTCGACGAAGACGACGCCAATGCATTCCAGGCCGTCAAAGCAGTCCTCAGCCATCCAGTTCATGCCGCAATTTACTTTGTGTGTTTGATCGCTCTCGGTATTCACCTCAGTCATGGCGTTCGCAGCGCCCTCCAAACACTGGGAGTCAACCACAGGAACTGGAACTTCCTGTTGCGTCTCTCAGGGTTGCTGCTCGCCTGGGGTATCGCCGGCGGCTTCATCAGCCTCATCCTGTGGGCGATGGGTACAAAGTCCTGACGATGCGTGTTTGGTCTGCAGTGTGATTCCTGCAGGTTTCCGTTTTCCTTTGCAGTTCCTGAGGTCTTCCGATGTTTCGCGTGGCAAGTGATGAACTGAACTCGCGAGTTCCCGACGGCCCCCTTCAGCAGAAGTGGGACAAGCATCGGTTCAATATGAAGCTGGTCAATCCGGCGAACAAGCGTAAGTACAGCGTGATCGTGGTCGGTACAGGACTCGCAGGTGGTTCTGCTGCGGCTTCACTGGGGGAACTTGGCTACCACGTCAAGGCTTTTTGCTTTCAGGACAGCCCTCGTCGCGCACACTCTATTGCCGCTCAGGGTGGCATCAATGCGGCTAAGAATTATCCGAATGATGGCGACAGCATCTGGCGTCTGTTCTACGACACTTTGAAAGGCGGCGATTATCGTGCTCGGGAGGCCAACGTTTACCGCCTCGCACAGGTCGCCAATAACATTATTGATCAGTGTGTCTCCCAGGGTGTTCCCTTCGCTCGGGAATATGGTGGCACTCTGGCCAATCGTTCGTTTGGTGGAGCACAACTGTCACGAACGTTTTATTGCCGTGGTCAAACCGGACAGCAATTGCTCCTGGGAGCCTACCAGGCCCTGATGCGGCAGGTCAGCACCGGTCGCGTGAAGATGTTTGCACGTCGTGAAATGCTGGAACTGATCGTTTCCGACGGCGTTGCTCGCGGCATCGTGGTGCGCAACATCGAAAATGGCAAACTTGAAGTTCACACAGCAGACGCGGTGGTGCTGTGCACAGGCGGTTACGGGAACGTTTACTACCTGTCGACCAACGCAAAAGGGTGCAATGTCACAGCAGCGTGGCGGTGCCACCGGCGTGGTGCGTACTTCGCCAATCCCTGCTACACGCAGATTCACCCAACATGCATCCCCGTCAGCGGCGACTACCAGTCCAAGCTGACATTGATGAGCGAAAGTCTGCGAAACGACGGACGCGTCTGGGTGCCGAGAAACAAGAACGACCAGCGGGCACCGGGGCAGATTCCCGAGGGCGAGCGTGACTACTATCTCGAACGTCGCTACCCTTCCTTCGGCAACCTTGCCCCCCGCGACATTTCGTCCCGGGCTGCCAAGGAACGCACCGATGCCGGATACGGTGTCGGCGAATCCGGGCTCGCCGTCTACCTGGACTTCCGTGATGCAATTGCACGGGACGGAGAAGACGCGGTACGCAAGAGATACGGAAATCTGTTCCACATGTACGCCAAGATCACTGCAGAGGACCCTTACAAGGTTCCCATGCGGATCTATCCCGCGGTGCATTACACCATGGGGGGGCTCTGGGTCGATTACAATCTGATGAGTAACCTGCCCGGACTGTACGTTCTGGGTGAGGCAAACTTTTCAGACCATGGTGCCAATCGACTCGGTGCCAGCGCTCTGATGCAGGGACTGTCGGACGGGTACTTTGTGATCCCCTACACCATTGGCGATTATCTGGCCGGTGCAGGAGCGAAGTTGCCAAAACTATCGGAAGACCACCCCGCGTGTACCTCCGCAAAGAAGGATGCCGAGGATCGGCTGAACAAACTGCTCAGCATCAACGGACGCCGCAGCGTGGATTCGTTCCATCGTGAACTCGGCCTGCTGATGTGGGACTATTGTGGAATGGCACGCAGCAAGACCGGGCTGGAGGCAACCATCCCGCGAATTCGCGAACTGCGCGAACAGTTCTGGAGAGATGTGCGGGTGCCAGGTAGTGGTGACACACTCAACCAAAGCCTCGAAAAGGCTGGTCGCGTTGCCGACTTTATGGAGTTCGCTGAACTTCTTGCTGTGGATGCCCTCCACAGAGAGGAATCCTGCGGAGGTCACTTCCGTGAAGAGTACCAGACGCCCGACGGAGAAGCCGCTCGTAATGATGAGCAATACAGCTATGTGGCGGGCTGGGAGTTTCAGGGGGTCGGCAACTCGCCCGTTCTGCACAAAGAACCGCTGATCTTTGAAAACGTCAAGCCTTCGACCAGGAGCTACAAGTAACCATGAGCAGTGACCTTCTGAATCTGACTCTGCGGGTCTGGCGACAGGCAGCTCCAAATCAGCCCGGTGCCTTCCGCGACTATCGTCTCGACGGTGTCAGCACACACATGTCGTTCCTCGAGATGCTGGACGTGCTGAACGAGCGGCTGATCGCTCAGGGAGAAGAGCCCGTCGCGTTTGATCATGACTGCCGCGAAGGCATCTGTGGCATGTGCAGCCTGATGATTAATGGTCAGGCGCACGGACCGGATCGTGGAACCACCACGTGCCAACTGCACATGCGACGCTTCCGAAACGGAGAAACGATCACGATTGAACCCTGGCGGGCTGATCCGTTTCCTGTCATTCGAGACCTTGTCGTCAATCGCTCGGCGTTCGACCGCATCATTCAGTCCGGGGGCTTTGTTTCGGTGAATACCGGAAATGCTCCCGATGGAAACAGCATCCCGGTCCCGGGTGTGGATCAGGAGGTGGCAATGGATGCTGCCGCCTGCATCGGCTGCGGAGCCTGTGTCGCAGCCTGCAAAAACGCTTCCGCCATGCTGTTTGTCTCAGCAAAGGTCTCACAGCTTTCCATTCTGCCGCAGGGTAAGCCCGAACGAGCGAATCGAGTGCTGAACATGGTGGCCCAGATGGATAAGGAAGGGTTCGGATCCTGCACCAACACGTCCGAGTGCGAAGCTGCCTGCCCGGCCGAAATCAGCGTTGCACACATTGCTCGCCTGAACCGTGAGTACATGAAGGCAATGCTGTGTGCTGACCACTAAGACCCTCGCTCGGGGCTGCCGCTCAACTTCAACCTGTGACGCTGATTTTCAGTGCCACAGGTTTTTTTGTTGCCACTTTTCAGCTGCACACCACAACTCCGCAGGCTGTCTCCAGCCCCGAAAATTCGATACCATTGAGTGGGCTCAGGCAATTCTCTGAGGACCCTGAAACGGGGAGCCTGCGACGCGGAAGCCTCCAAAGTCAGGATGCTTTCATTGTGACCTCAAGCGTCCCAGCCTCAGCGAATCCGTAGACCATCCTGATTCAACATAAAAAACCAGACAGGGAGACTGCAGTCGTGAAAGTCTGTCGTGTGCAATTGACGTGTGGTGAGATCTGTTACGCAGCTCGAAAATCGGATGGAACGCTCGAAAAGCTCAGCGGTGAGCTGCTCACGGGGCTGCAGCCCACCGGTCAGGTCGTCACCGCAGCAAAAGTGCTGGCCCCCATTCAGCCGGCCGCTGTTCTCTGCATCGGCCTGAACTATCGAAAACACGCAGAAGAGGGAAAGCAGGCAATTCCCGAAAATCCGGTACTGTTTATGAAGACTCCCAGTACCGTGCAAAACCCCGGGGATCCGATTGTGCTTCCCCGAAAACTACGCAGCGACATGGTGGATTATGAATGCGAACTGGCAGTCGTGATTGGCAGGGACTGCCTGAATGTCTCCCGAGCGGATGCCCTGAACTATGTACTGGGTTACACATGTGCAAACGATGTCAGTGCCCGGGACTGGCAGCGCAACGGCGGTGGCGGTCAGTGGTGCCGCGGAAAGACATTCGCCACCTTCTGCCCGCTCGGCCCGGTCCTGGTAACCGCCGATGAGATCCCGAATCCAAACGCTCTGAAGATTCGCACAGTTCTGAATGGCAATGTCATGCAGGACTGGAATACCGACGACATGATCTTCGACGTACCAGCGCTGATCGAATTCCTCAGCGCCAGCAATGTTTTGGCAGCCGGAACAGTGATTCTGACGGGAACACCGCATGGCGTCGGGTTTGCTCAGACGCCACCGCTTTTCCTGAAGGCGGGGGATGTCGTGACCATCGATATCGAAGGAATTGGTCAGCTGACAAATCCGGTCATCGAAGAACAGCTTTGAGGTTTCGGCGAGCATCGTGTTCACCTGCCGGGCTGCAGAGATGCGGCCCGGGGTGTTCAGGCTTGCGTAGTACACGATCGTTTGTGACGAATGCAGCGACGCTAGCCCGTGAAGTCAACAGGGAGTGCCGAGGCGGAGCGTGATCATTACAGCAGTTGAAACTTCACGACACAGTGCTTCCCGATCGGCTTCCCGATCGTGTTACTGCAATGGCGCCGCTGCCTATCGAGGCACGGAAGGCAGTGCGTACGGGGGTGTGCTTACCCGGCGTCTTGAGAAGCTGGCATAATCCAACACAGGTACATGGCTGCAGCGGCTTCTGTTGCCTTGACACTGAACGGCAAGGGCCTGTCGAGCCGAAAAACCAGTGATCAGTATGGAAAAGAGGTGGACATCCCTGTCCAGCCGCGTGGTCGATTTTCACCGCCACGGGGCTCATCTCCGTATGTGCACGGAGGTTAGGGATCGTCGGCGGTTTTCGCAAACGAACACGGCCCATTGTCATGCAATCCGCTGCAAAATTTCGAAACTCGGAAGCAGCTCGTTCTGAGTCCCTGCATTCTGCACACTTCCTTGCAGGATTGATTGCAGTGCTGTTGTGTGTGGGCGTTCAGATGGTACACAGTTCCAGCCTCACTTCGCGCCCCAGTGCCCAGGAAACAGTTTTCCTCAATCGACATCTGACCTGGCTGGCTCTTTCCGCCTTCGTCGCATGGACTCTGTCGCGTCAAAGTCCGGCAAGCATCGCGGCGTGGAGCAGGCCGGCATTCTGGGGCTATGTGGTACTGCTGGTGCTTGTCCTGACGCCCGGTATCGGAAGTCGTATCAATGGTGCCCAGCGCTGGCTGCGATTTTCCGGCTTGTCATTCCAGCCCTCAGAACTCGGACGTCTGATTCTGCCCATGCTGGGGGCATCAAAAATTCTGCAACTGCGAGCCGAGAATCGCCTTGGGCTGTCCACAATCCCCGAAACTCTGGCCCCCTTGTGCCTGGTACTGCCGCTGGTGGCGGCTGAGCCGGATCTTGGAGCCACACTGTTTCTGACTCTTGGGTTTCTTCTGGCGCTCTATTTTGCGGGTTGGCCACTGCGATACTTTATCGCCTGTGGCCTCGTCATGATCCCGGCTGCCGGCTTTCTGCTGGTGCTTCGTCCCTACCAGATGCGTCGAATCACTGGCTTTCTGGATTCCTGGAAAGACCTCGCGGCTGCGCCCTGGCAGATCCGACAGTCCTTGATGTCTCTCGGATCCGGTGGACTGGAAGGCACCGGCATCGGAGCTGGCTGGCAAAAACTCAGTTATCTGCCCGAGGCCAATACGGACTTCGTCTTTGCTGTCATCGGAGAGGAATTGGGATTGCTGGGCACACTCACCGTCTGCTTTGTCTGGATCAGTGTGTATCTGAGCGGGCGAACCGTGCTGAGCCCCTTACCGAGGCAGAGTTTCGCCTGGGTCGTGGGCACCACGCTGCTGACACAACTGGTGATTCAGGCCATGGCCAACATTGCTGTTGTGACAGCGATGGTTCCACCCAAGGGCGTGCCGCATCCGTTTATCAGCTACGGTGGAACCAACCTGCTGGTGAGCCTGTCTGCTGTCGGTCTGTTGCTGGGTATGGCGGCCAATCGCCAGCCTTCTGACATTGCTGCTCAGTCAAACAGGTAACTGACCGACTCGTTGCGATGCACTCGGCGTATAGCCTCACCCAGTAATTCCGCTACGGAAACACGAGTCAGATTCGGCAACCGTGACGCCTGAGGAATGGGACAGGTGTTGGTCACCACAATCCCGTCGACTTTCGCCCTTTCCAGTCGTTCAATGGCCGGCCCGCAAAGCACCGCATGCGTTGCCCCGAGGAAAATACGCCGCGCCCCGTGTGCACGGACGACCTCAACCGCACCGCAGATCGAACCCGCTGTTGTAATCATGTCGTCGAAAATCAGCGCCGTCTTGCCTTCAATCGGCCCACCAATCAGGTTCGCCTGACGCGTCTCCAGAGCATTCGCGCGCCGCTTGTCGACGATGGCCAGCGCCCCGCCGAGGTGCTCTTTGTGCTGCAGCGTCCTCTTGATGCTGCCTTCGTCTGGACTGATGATCACCAGTTCATCATGAGGAATCGCAAGGGAAGCAAAATGACGATCCAGAATTGGTGCCGCGTACAGATGGTCCACCGGGACATCAAAAAATCCCTGAATCTGAGCCGCATGCAAATCCATGGCCAGCACTCGATGCGCCCCAGCCTGCACAATCAGATTGGCCACAAGTTTTGACGTAATCGGGACTCGACCGGAATCCTTGCGGTCCTGACGCGCATACCCGAAGTAGGGAATTACCGCGGTAATTCTGGCAGCGCTGGCCCGACGGCACGCGTCAATCATCACCAACAATTCCACCAGGTTCTCATTCACTGGTGGACAGGTTGGCTGTACCAGAAATACGTCACATCCCCGGATGTTCTGATTCAGCTTCAGGCTGATCTCTCCATCCGGAAAATTTCCTACGTCCACCTGCCCAAGAGGAATGCCCAGATAGGCCGCAATCTCCCGGGACAAATCAGGATTGGCCCGACCACTCAGGATCGTCAGATGTTCATGCATACAAGCTGTGTCAACCGCGATTGCAGGAAAAGTCCTTGCCAGGCCACCAGATCCGTCGGTCAACCTGCGTTTTCGAAGGGTGGCGTGCTGCATCGCCAGGGAGCAGGCTCCCCTTCACAATCGGAATCCTGACAACTCTGCGAACCGCTGTCAATCAGCACAGGATACGGGGGGCAGCGAAACCTGTGTGTTCAGCCGATGCCCCTGTCCAGACGTCAGCGATGGCCCCACAGGAGTCGCTGTCAGCCGCTGCTCAAACACGTGCGACACATCACACGCACCAGACCGCAGCCGATCCCGGTACACCGCGGAATATTCCAGTATCTGAGTCCCCTCAGACTCATGCACAACCTGAAACGCAACAGCATGGGGCGCTGTTCCATGCGGCACAATCGTAATGTCCTCCGGATACCGTTCCCCTTCCACCACCGGAAAGTTGATATTCCAGAAATGCCCCTCCGGAAGTCCGTACTCCGGCAACAGCATCAGTCTGAGCACCCGCTCCACATGCACAGACAGTTTTTCCCAGTCAATGGGAAACCCCGAGTGAATCAGACGAGACAGTGCGATGGCAGGCACACCAAGTATTGCGGCCTCTCGTGCTGCCGCGGCAGTTCCGGAATAAAACAGATCCACTCCCAGATTGGCACCGGGATTGATACCCGCAATCACGAAATCCGGCGGCTCTGTCATCACATGCCGTAGCCCGACCCGGATACAGTCCGCCGGTGTCGAATGCACCACACTGATAGTTCCGAATGGCTCAACATGACGTCGCTCCAGACGGATCGCGTTCTTTGTGTCCACCGCGTGGCCACGTGAACTGTGGCAGGTCGCAGGTGCCACGACAGTCACGCTGCCCAGCGGAAGTAGCGCACGATACAACGCGGCCAGTCCCGGTGCGTCAAAGCCATCGTCGTTCGTAATCAAAAACCGCATCCCGAATTTCCCTTACAGCAATTCCATCAAAGTAGCGAAGGCATTTCAGTAGGCCCCACGGCAAGGAACATCATGCTGAATGCCAACACGTCCCGATCATGTCTTCAGCAGCACTCGCAGATCACGTGACCTGTCATCCAAATGCCCCCTGCATCACCGTCCACGCCTCACTGTATCCGCTACGCTCAGTCTGTCCACGTGATTTCCCGGCTTCCATGAGGTTGGTGCCGCAATTCCCGCACAGGACAGTGTCTCAATCCTCTGGTCGCTGTTTTTCGGGAGCGACTCACACCGCAGCACGCGTCACCGCAGCACCGCGACGTTGCAGCGCTGCCGCAATTTCATCCATGATTTCCCGAGTCAACTCGCATCCCCCGGCCTCTGCTGACTCCCGGATCTGCCAGGGCCGCTTCGCACCGCACAAGGCCGTTGTGATCCCCGGCTGCCGCACCGTCCAGGCGACAACCAGAGTTGACAACGCCACCCCTGCCCGGCCCGCAATCAAACGCAGGTCATCCAGCAGATCCTGATTTCTTATCCATTCAGCCCCCTGAAACATCGGGTACTTCCGACGACCGTCTCCCTCCGGAAACACATGATCTCTCGGCAGCTTCCCAGCCAGCAGGCCCTTCAGCAATGGCCAGTACACGCAGACAGCGATTTGTCGCTCTCGGCACCATGGAAGGATGTCCCGCTCAATGTCACGCTGCAGCATGTTGTAGGCCGGCTGAATCGCCGTCAGCGGACAAACTTCATGGAATTCCTGCAGCTCTGACAGTGTCAGATTCGACGCCCCCGCCCCCCGTACCTTGCCCGCAGAAATTAACTCGGCTATGGCACCGGCAGATTCCGACACGGGTACGGCAGGATCCCGTGCATGCAGGTAGTACAACTCAACTCGGTCTGTTCCCAATCTCCGTAGCGATCCTTCACACTGTCGCTTCAGCGAGGCTGGTTTTGCATCATGAAATTGCCGACCCTGCTCCCTGTCCAGTCCACCTTTTGTGGCAATGACAACAGACTCCCGCTGCGTCCCAAGGGCTTCGGCCAGCAGTTCTTCACTACTGCCGTACGACCACGCGGTGTCGAAGAAATTCACCCCACCAGAGAAGGCTTGCCTGATCGTCTCCAGACTGGCCTCGCGATTCACGTCCAGACTGGTAATCCCGGAAATTGGCCAACACCCCATGGCCACCACTGAAACCCGTAATCCTGTGCCACCAAGCTCTCGATACTGCATCGCTATCCTTCACTTCTCCCCAAAAGGGGTCAGGACTCTTTTCCGGGAACATCCGTCATCACCGCGGGGTTACCACCATACCTGCGGCTGGAGCACACTAAGTTACGTTAATACCGGGGACTTGCAACATGACATTCCCGCTCCAACCGCATGATTTGCGCTTCATGACCAGACTCATCTTGCCGGGATGCTGCCTGAGCAATGACAAAGTAAAGCGTCTGAGCCATGCCATGTTCTCGGTTCCCTGTCTTTCCAGGGTCTTCAATCCGTCCTCGTTGTATGTGACATCGAGACTCCAGTGCCACGTGTTCTCGATCCCCCTGTGACTGAGAACACACCGCGCAAAAAGTGCCACATCAAAGGGCAGGCTGCTGAGGTAGTATCGAAGATCTGTATGCTCCTTGCCGCCCTTCACGAACGTGTAAACGACTCATCCGATCGTGGTCAGTCCCGCCCACAGACTGCGATCCGGAAAATCCTTTGGCACCTCAAATTGAATAGCGATGCGTGATTCATTTCGTCCGTAACTGGGCTTCCTTGACGTATTTTCAAGTTGCTGATGCCGGGTCTCGGAAAAGTCCCTGCTGATCTGTTCCTCGACGTAGTTGATGACTGCTGCATTTGTCTTTTCGTGATTTGCTTTCAGCGCCAGAACGTAGTCGCCTTTTCCATC
>CAIYBH010000322.1 GCA_903924405.1 uncultured Planctomycetaceae bacterium
AATTTCAACGGACCATGACAGCCGGTTCGCCCTGGTCAGGTAGACGAATCGCACTGCTGCCCCTGTTTCTATTTCCCCGAAATGTCCCAACGTCCGAATCAGATTTCGCCCCGATGTTTCCTCCGGTCTCTGATCCCGATGACGTTGTGACAACCACAGCCGTGTTGCACGACTGCGGTCCCGTTTTCTGAAGACAAAAGTACTTCTCAGGCTGACAACAAAGAGTCCGTTGCAGAGAAAAGGGCGAGTCATTCCTGCTATATCGTTGCCGGATTTCCTGATTTTCGCCAGTGTCGGGTTCCAGAGAAATCCAGCTCCCGGACGGATTGGAAAGAAAACTCAGCCGTGATTCCCGGATTCGCCTTCAGAATCATTCAAAGTTGCCACATTTCTGGCCATGACTTTATTGAGCAGTCAGCGCAGACCAAGCGCGGCAACGATGGCTGACTCATCATTGTCCACGACCACCGGCGGGTTGGCCAGCGGCGTTTCCGTCACGCCCGCTGGACGCAGCTTTTTGTCCATCAGGACGGGGTCCCCGGAATGGTAGGCCATCGTCAGATCCGGATCCTTCAATTGATGCCCGGTCAGAATACAAACGACACGATCGTCGGAACCGATGATCCCTTCTTCCCGCAATCGCAGGACGCCCGCGATCGTCGCCCCACTGGCAGGCTCGCAGCCAAATCCCGTCGCCGCAATTCGCGCTCGACAGTCAATAATCTCCTGATCGCTGACGCGACGGACCACGCCGTCACATACCTGAAGGGCACGCAGGGCTTTGACAAGGTTTACGGGGCGGTTGATCTCAATGGCACTGGCAAGGGTGGATGCCCGCTCATTTTTCTGATCCATCCGGTCGAAGCGGGCTTTCATCAGAACATCGTCCGGTCGACCTTCGTTCCATCGCAGCCCCTGCTCGTTCCAGAACTCATCCAGCGTGGCCGCGCCCCGCGCATTGATCACCGCCAGCCGCGGTACCCGGTCAATCAAACCCAGCATCTTCAGTTCCAGAAAGGCCTTGCCAAAGGCACTGCTGTTGCCCAGATTGCCACCCGGAACAACGATCCAGTCCGGGACCTGCCACCCCAGACCCTCAAGCACCCGATACATGATGGTCTTCTGTCCCTCCAGGCGAAATGGATTCACGCTGTTGCACAGATAAATCGGATACTTTTCACACAACTGACGAACACGGGCCAGCGCGTCGTCGAAGTCCCCGCGGATCTGAATGGTCTTTGCCCCGTAGTCCAGCGCCTGAGACAATTTTCCGAACGCAATCTTTCCGCTGCCAATAAACACGATGCAACGAAACAGACCCGTCACTCCCGCATAAATGGCCAGCGAAGCACTGGTGTTCCCGGTAGAGGCGCAGGCGGTCATCGTGGCGCCTACCATGCGGGCATGTGTCGATGCGGCCGTCATCCCGTTGTCTTTGAAACTTCCGGATGGGTTTTGACCTTCATATTGCAGATACAGTGTCCCCGGCTTCATCCGACACTGTGCGGCCAGCAGATCATTTCGCTGCAGAACCGTCTGGCCTTCACCGATCGTCACAATCTGCTCGTCTGTCGCAAACCGCAGCAGTTCGCGGAAACGCCAGACACCACTGTAATCCACTGGATTCAGTCGCGTCGACCATCGTTTCTCAAAGTCGGAAAGCCGCTTTGGCACGGGAACGACGTTCCAGTCATAGTTGACGTCCAGCAAACTTCCACAACTCGGACAGGATGTCAGAATCTGCCCCACATCATAGGTGGAACGACAATCAGGATTTACACATTGCTGATACGCAAATGACATGGCAATTCATGATCTTCAGTGACAGGCCACCGAGAAGTCACTGCGACAGGCAGTGCCTTGCAATGGATTGTCGAAGGGAATGCGGCAGGGGAACCCCCCCAAAAGGCAAACGCAACCGGCGACCGAAAAAACCCCACCGGGACTTCGGCAGCTGCGTCAGAACATCAATCTTCTGCACCATAGCGTAAGGCAGGAAGCAGATTGATTCCAGATTTTTGCTGCTCAATTGCCTGAGCTGCCCAGCCAACCAGCCGCGCTAATCCAACCAGAAGGGCCTGTCGATCCCCGGGAATGTTGAGCAAAGTCATGGTGCGAGCCGCCATCCAGTCGATTGTGGCCACCAGATTCTCACCTGCAAGGATTTTTTCCAGACGCTCAGCCCCCGCGGCAATTCGCAGGTTGTCCACACTTCCCAACAATGTCGCGCTGGCATCAGCCAGCAGCCGCGCACGTCCGTCCGGGACGCTGGAGGCGAACCCGAATGGCATCGGCTGGCCCTCACGCCGTCGCCACCACGCCTCCGCCTGCGCCGGTGTCTGAAAACTCTGCATCAGTTCCTCCGCCCAGCAGAACGGATCGTTGAGCAGCTGGGAAACAAAAACGGTTGATGCTGTCTGCAGCGCCGTCATCAGATTCCCCGTGGTGCTGGCCGTAAACCGCGCCGCAAAACAGGCGGGACGCATTTCCGTCAGACACTGACAGGTCATCAGCAGATTCATCGCCGCTTCTTCACACGGCGCGGGACGCTTGTTGTCCCCCCGGAAGATTTGCAGCAATCGGCCCGCCCATGTCAAATCCGCGCCGTCGTCTTCGATGTCCGCCGTACCATTCGACGCTGCCCTGCCCCGAGCCCCGTTCAAGCCCCAGTCCAGCAGCTGCGGAAGTTGCCCCATGACGCGCCAAAGCCGTGCCTGCGAGGCCTGAATACACATGTCCTGCGGCGTTGGATCAAAGAATGACAACAACGACAGACTTAACGGAAACAGGTCGATCGGTCGCGCACCTGCCGGCAGAATCGAAAACAAATCGGCAGCGGATCCCGGTAACACTGCAGAATCGGAAATCAGAGAGGTCCAGTCCGCCAGAATTTCATCATCCGGCAGATTTCCCGTCAGCAATAGCCACGCAATGCCCTCAAACGGCTGCGACTGCACAAGCTGCTCGACCAACTCTCCACAGAAGGATACTCCGTCCGGTGGAAATGTCAGCAATTCCGTCTGTCCGCAAATGACACCGCTCAATCCGGCAGTCTCCTGCCGCGATGTTCGCTGAATCTCACTGACCAGCCTGCGCAGGCCCTGAATCAAATGAGGACCTGGGAGCTGTGATGCCGGCTGACTGTCGCGATCCATAAAGGTGACTCCATTCTCCCTGAACGATCGGGCCATATAACCAGTGATGCTGCAGTCGCTGGATTCATTCTCTACGAGTCCACAGCATCGATGACCCTCTGTCAACATGGCTCAGTCTATCCACCAGACTGTGCGTTCGCCACCATCCAGCCCACGCCCCGCTTCGGGATCGCCGTATTCATCGAAATTCAGTGTTTTTATTGAGATTCAGGCCGGTACGATGCCTGTAAGCTCCGCGTTCTTATGCTTTTTTCCACAAAATCAAGGCCCCCACTGCCCCGACAGGTCACTGTACCAGTTTGCTCAGTTCACCCCGCCTGCTATCCTCAGACACAATCCGTGCTCCAGATTTTCTCTCACCAGGATTCCTCCAAATGATCCCGCTTTTCTGTTTCAGGATATTCCGCCAATCCATCCTGATCGCTCTGATCACGCTGATCAGCTGCTCATGCATCCAGGCCTCAGAACCACGTCAGACTCGCAGCTTTATCGCCGCAGATTCTTCTCGGCAACGAGTGGCCATGATCGGCGAAGATGGCAAAACCACATGGGAACATCGCATCGGCCCGCTGCATGATCTGCACGTTCTTCCCGGCGGAAATGTCCTGATGCAGGTCAGCTGGACGGAAGTTGTCGAAATCAAACCCGCCAATGGCGAAATTGTCTGGCGATACGACGCCGCCACACGCCCGGAAAACAAGAATGTGCGGCTGGAAATTCACGCGTTTCAACGCCTCACCAACGGAAATACGATGGTTGCCGAGTCCGGTCCGGCCCGCCTGATCGAACTCTCTCCAGATCTGAAACTGCAGCATCAGGTCGCCCTGAAAGTTCCCAACCCCGATCCCCACCGCGATACGCGATTGGTGCGAAAACTGGAAAACGGTAACTACCTCGTCTGCCACGAAGGTGACGGACTCGTCCGTGAATATCGGCCCGATGCATCTACGGCATGGGAATACAAGGTGCCCCTGTTTGGCAAAGAACCCCGCCCCGGACATGGTGTCGAGGCGTTCGGTAATCAGGTCTTCTCGGCTTATCGACTGGCCAACGGCAATACTCTGATCGGCGCCGGCAACGGACACGCTGTCCTTGAAGTCACTCCCGACGGAAAGATCACGTGGAGCCTGCATCAGAATGATCTGAAGGACATCCAGCTGGCATGGGTCACTTCACTGCAGCTTCTGCCATCAGGAAACATCCTGATCAATAACTGCCATGCCGGTCCCGACAATCCGCAGTTGATCGAAGTCAATCGCGACAAACACGTGGTCTGGTCGTTTCGGGATTTTGATCGCTTTGGCGATTCCCTGACCAATTCCCAAATCCTGACCGTCAACGGCGAACCCGTTCCACGGTAATTTTCCACGGCAACGTTCCTCGGCCGCACGACGGGCTACAGAACAAACGTTCCTGGCAAGCAAGTCACCAGCAAAGTCGCAGGCACTCTTCCAGTGCTGTCCGCCAGAGCCTCAGTCATCCTGAGACTCCGGGGACACGTGAAGTGTGCCTGCTGTCTTGTGGCCAGTGCTGGCTCTGAACCCCCCGCTCCACAGCCGGCAATAGGACGGGTACGAACCCCCTTCGCGGCACCACCCTGCTGCTGACGCCTGAGACCGACGCGATCGCGTGAAGGTCGCCAAAACGAACCTCAACGTCCGCCGACGGAAAGATTTAACGCGACAACCCCCGTGATAATCGCCAGCAGACCGAACACACGCAGCAAGGTCAATGGCTCACGAAAATAAATCACTCCGGCCGTCGCTATGATCGCCGTGCCAACCCCGCTCCACACCGCGTACGCAACGCTGACGTCAAGTTTTTTCAGTGCAAACGGGAGCAGCGAAAAGCAGGCTGCGTAAAATACCCACATCAGGATCGATGGCACGATCTTTGTGAATCCCGCTGACAACTTCATGCAAAGAGTTCCCGCAACTTCAAACAGAATCGCAAGAATCAGGAAGACCCAATGCATAATGCTTTCACTTCTGCGGCTTGAATTTTTTCAGACGTCGTTCGCTACATGGTCTGCCATGCGAATCGCTCAGTCTTCCGATTCATCCCACCAGGAACGTCACAGCCCAGTCAATGCCCCGGTGCCCGCTACCCGAAGATATCGAAGCACAGCGCGAGCAAAACTACGCGATTTGAAGGACATCCCGCAGGCAACGCGCAGACAACCCGCCTGACGGTCCGCAAATCAGGACATTCCTGAAGACGCATTCTACGGCATTCAGTTCGCCAGAGTCTATGAGATTTAATCCGCCATCGATGGGTATGAATTGCACGGAGCCGCATCGCCTGCTGAAAACTCCGGCTGGTTATGAAAGCCCCAGGCACGTCATTCACCCACAGGCGGGAATCCCCTGATTTGGGGGAACACCGACCATGACGCACCGCTCACGAGGGGGCTGACCATGGGTGCCGCCAGTTAGGATCGTCTCGCGAGTCTCCACTTGCCGCAAAATCGCCCCTCCGGCCGGATTGAACCGGCCGGAGGGTGTGTCAGCCGATTACTCCGCCATCAGCCGCCCTGACTGCATCGAATCCAGATCCACCAGCACACTGCTGAGAATCTGATCGAGAACAGAATTGACCTGGGCTGAGGTCAGACCGCTCGAGGTTCGACGCACGGTCAGTCGTGGGATCGTTGAGGCGATCGACACGGAGTTGTTGCCGGCTCCGCCAGTCACTGTGCCACCGGAACGGACCGTCACCTGGTTGCCCAGCGCAATCGTGTCGTTTCCGGCACCAAGATCCACGTCCAGGCGGCCCACATTCAGATTCTGTGCAATCAGTCGGTCCGCACCGTTCCCACTGCGCACTGTCAACTTGCCAGACACATTCATGTTCTGCAGGACCTGCTGTTCGGCATCCGACAGGGACAGGTTGCGGCCCGAACGCAGGTTGCTGATCGCCAGCGTATCCACTCCGGCCCCGCCATTGATTGTCAGGTCTCGGCCTGCTTCGGTGGTTACCATCGTGAGCTGATCATTGCCCAGTCCCAGATTGACCGTCAGGTCCCGGCCCGCGCGGATGCGCTGATTACCCACGATCTCCGTGTTGTTTTCAAGGCCTGTGAAGCCTGCTGGATTTGCCAGCGAACCGGGAGACGCGTAATCGTTGTCGGCGACCAAAAGAGTGTCCGTCCCAGCGCCCGTTCGGAAGTTGATGTCCCGCGCTGCCACCAGACTTCCTGTTTCACTGAGCACAACGCGGCCACGATCGTTGCCAGCGCCCAGATCAATCGTCAGGCTCTGCCCGATGCGAACGTCCGCGTTGATGATTTCAAGGCTAAGAACGTCATCGTCTTCCCCAAGGTCAACCGTCACATCCCTGGGAATGCTGACGTCAGAACGCACCACAACCTGAAGCATGTCCGCGCCACGTCCCAGATTCACAGACAAACTGCGCACGGTTGTGGGCAACGGAACTTCAAGAGCCGTCAACGGATCCTGACCGGGAACGCGGAATTTCGTTCCTGCCTCTCCACCGGTCACAATCAGTGTGCCACCTGAAATCTCGACGTACACCACATTGCCTTCCGCGTCTCCCTTGATCACCACATCGCCGGATCGCGAGACGGTCACGGAGACCGTCCCGGCCGATACCAGGGGCGCTGATGTGAGCATGATTTCGTTGACAGCCTGTGTGGTGTAAATGTTGTACTCGGCCCCGACAACGTCGTTCAGGGCGACAACGTCGTTCAATGCCACCACGTCCGTTTGTGCTGTCACAATATTCTGGGTTTCGTCCACCGCTACAATGGTCGGCGCTGCCTTCACCAGATCGGCCGTCAACAGACGCCGCGATTCCAGTGACTGAACTTCCACAGGACAGCAGGACAGGCCGTTCGAGATTCGATTGCGTTTGCGTCGCATGATTAAGAGGTCTCCCAGCAGGAAAAACCGGAGCTTACGATCAGGTCCCTGATGGGAACCCGTGATGATCGGTGCAGGCCCAGGGCCGCATGCATGGCCGACGAACATCCCCTGTGGACAATTCGCTTGCAAAACTTTGGTCCGAGTGCTCCAGCGGTGCATAGGATACCGCAGTTGGGGGTGAAATCCAGTAGAAGTTTTTGGGTGTTCGGGGTGAAAATCCCATGGAAAACGCGATGGGCGCGTTTTTTTAACCCCGAAATACGAGAAAAACACGAATGGGACGAACGGGACTATTGGGACGAATGGTGGGTGTGGGTCTTGTTTGCGATTGAGTCCCGAATGGGACGGCAG
>CAIYBH010000323.1 GCA_903924405.1 uncultured Planctomycetaceae bacterium
ACCTGAATCCACGATCGGCAGCGAAGCACTGACCCCTGTGGATCCCCCAAGCCACGGATTGAGCAATTCACGAGACGGATACAGCCCCTGACTGACAATGCGCACATCAATCATCACCACCGGCAATACCTCTGTGCCCCGAGTTGAAATCAGCGCGTGTATCTCCGGATTCTGCAGAAACGCCTGCGGCTGCTGGGCCAGATTGAAGCGTTCCACCTGATGCCCAGCCTGCTTCAATGCCTCCAGATCCGCAGCAAATCGCGGCAACACCGGGTCCACAGCCGGTCCGCAAACGCCCGTGGAACAACACATCGGTCGGTCATATATCTGTATTGTTTTCATCGCTCTGTCATTCACCAGGCCTGCCCCAAAGACACAATGCGCCAGCGTGCACAGACCCTAACCCGCTGGAACTTTCACCTATCCCACCAACACATCCTGAACAAGTCACGCAGCGCTCAAAAGAAAAACTCCGGCTCCCCAAAGCCGCACTCCCGTGCCACTTCGCAACACCTAACTGGCACACCATGTGTCACCACAACACAAAAAACGCCGAAGACACCCGTTATCTGTTGAACAGATCCAGAAATCCACCCAGCATGCAAATTTCATTCCGATTTTCAGGATTCGCAATCAACGACATTCGAGTTGCAGGGGGGAGGATGCCCGAACAGCACCATGACGATTCACGCCGCACACGACAAAAACGCGCTCAGGGCAACGGCAGCACCCATTCCACCACCTGATCCCCCGACGCCCCCGTCGCGTTCATCATCATTCCATATGTCAACGGTCCGTGCACACCGTAAGGCACAAGTCGCAGGCGCCGCTGCGACGGCTCCACAAACACCACTACAAAACTCTGATAAAACGGCGCCACGTTGCTGTCAAATACGGCCGACAACCATTCCGCAGAAAACGGCCAGCCCCGGTACTTTCTGACCCAGAACCAGGCCGGACGTTTCCACCACGGAGCCGTGGCCTCAATCTTCGACTCCACCTGGAACCGCGAGGGATACACTGCCCAGTCACTGGTCACCGGGATCTCCGGCCAGTCAAGCGTCGTTCCAAAACTCAGATACGCACCACCACCACCATTCACAAAGTGCAACGTGGAATGCCGATGGTCCGGAGCAGCCGGCGGCTCCTGATAAAATTCCAGATCGTGAGTGTCACCCGCCATCACAATCTGCACCTGATGCTGCTGCAGCAACTGTCGCAACTCCTGAAACGCCGGATCCCCCTGTGTCTGATCCCGACCTCCGGCAAAAAACGGATGACCCAGAATCACCATCTTCAGCTTGCCGTCCGCCTGCGCCAGTGCGTCTTCCAGCCACTGACGTTGCCGTGCATCAATCCGTCGCGCCACACCCGTATCCACCGCAAACAAAGCAAAGTCCGCCGTCTGAATCTGAAAATAAGGCAACTGCTGATGCTGCACTGGAACACGATACTCCCGCTGCAGACGCGATGCCTCCGCGATCAGCCCCTCGATGTGCCTGTCCGTCGTTGATGTCAGATGATTGTCAGCCTCCACCCGCGCCTGCATGGCTCGCCTCGCAGACTCTGGTTCCAGAAACGTGGCCGAAAAACCCTCCAGCGCATCGTACCAGTCGTGGTTCCCCGGTATCGCATAAACCGGTTTCGTGACTCCCATAAAGGGTAGCCAGAACCGAGCCTCATAGTCCTTCATCGCGCCCGTGGGATAAATCACATCGGATGAAATCACGACAAACCGCACGTCCGGTCGACGAGTCACCTCCAGCAACTGACTTTTCAGGCTCAACTGCGTTGCATCACCTTCCCCCGGATCGCCGATCACCACAAACGCAAAGTCCTGACCATCCACAACTCCGGCAGGTTGCAGCAGCAATCGCTGTCCGGATGCCACGGCCTCTGTACCATCCACCAGTGACGACGCATCGGGCCCTCCCACCGTGCGATCCAATGTCGCTGTGCTTTCAATCGCCACCGCCATTGCTTCCCGCCACGTGTCCGTTCGATGCTCAGCCCATGAATTCCAGATCCCAGCCGCCCAGTTTTCAGTATCGAAGTACCAACTCATCCCCCAGACCGGAACAGTGGCCGCAAGAATGGCCGCCACTGGCAAACCATTCTGCAGCGCACGGCTGAGCGCACTGACATACGAACAACGCGCCAGCCGAATCCGCACTCGCTGACGCAGTCGCACCGTCAGCAGCCCCCGCACCAGCCACCGCCCAAACGATGCATGTCCCCCACCGGACGGCAAACTCCACATCCAGCCAGAATGCTCAAGACGCATCAACAACTGATTGGCGGTGAATGACAAAGGAGCCACCCCCAGAAAGGCTATCAACAACGCGACAAACGCATCCCCAGCCAGTGCAAAACCCGGCGATAACAAACCCAAAGCACTCCGGTCCAGTCCCATCCGTCCCAGATGAATTGCCAGCAGTGTCCCCAGCCAGGCAAAAATCCATCCGCGATCTGCCGCAGCCCGCGCCGTTTCCTCGCCAACAATGCGTTCTGCCAGTGTCTGCACCACGGGATCCTGAGGCAATCCGCGCAGCATCCCATCGCTTTGCAGCAATGACGCTCGCGTCAGCAGCGGTGATTGCCACATCGCTAACCCCGCATTCAGAACACGT
>CAIYBH010000324.1 GCA_903924405.1 uncultured Planctomycetaceae bacterium
CCTGAAATGATCCATGCTCCACGGTTCTCGGCGACAACCCAATCCATTTTCGTTCTCTGTATTCTCTCGGCAGCTCTTTTTTTTGGTGACGTTGCCTGGGCTCAGATCTTGTTGACGGCGATTGTCCTGCAAAGCCGATCAGAGCTTCGATTCGAACGTATTTTGCTCATGGCATGCAGCCTGATTTGGCTGGCGATCTTTCGCTGGATGTTCGTCCGTCAGCTGTTCTTTCCCTACACGCTGCATTTGGCCGTCTGCGTCGTGCTCTTCGGATCAGACTTTGACAAATGGCGCGGATACATCAAGGGGATGATCGTCGTTGCTCTGTTCATCTGGATCAGATTTCTGCAAGGTGCCACCAATCGAGTTCTGTGCATCGAGCTGATTGTTGCTGCCGTCATTCTCGCGTCTGCTATCGGCTTCTATCAACTCACGCCCAGGAATGCTGCCTCAAGAGCGATCGTTGTCGTTCTATCTTCACTCGCGGCGGTTGCCGGTCTTGCCATTTGAATCGCAAAAAGGGGACATTGTACTTTTCGGGCGATTGGGTGCATCGAAGTGGCCGGGTGCGGGGCTTTCCTGTGAGTCGCGTGGTTGCAAGTCGGCACCCGACGGCTTGTGTATTTCGCTCTAATGAATCACAGGGGCCGCAACGCAGCTGCTGGCTGCTGGACAGGTCCGCGGGCTTGCGGTCGTTGGTTGATTGACTACTACCCCGAAGTGCCATCGAGGCAAAAAACGCTGGTTTCCTGGCTGGCGCTTCGGGATGATAGAGGCGGCGGCTGCTGCGAACCGTGGACAACCCTCAGCAAACAGCACTCACGTATGAAAAAACACCCGGCGATTCTGGCCGTGGCGGCGTGTTGCCTGACCCGCCCCCTCAGCGGACGAATTTTTCCAGGACATGTCTCACATCGATCCTGCGGGGAGGCCAGCGACGGACTGAGATTGCAGCGGACCGGCAGGGGTGAGTGCGATTGGGGCAACCAGCGATAGTACTGACGGTCGCCGTGCGCGCCGGCGCTCGTCGACCTTCGCTCTGCGCAGAGTTGTAGTTCCTTTCGCGGAGCGAAAGGCGACAATCAGAGTGCCATGGGCCATTGCCGAAGCTTGAACTGAAGCTTGAACCCCGGTTTGCGATCGGCACGGGTGTGAGCGTGGGCAGAAGTTGCATGCGGGTCAGGCAGGCGGTCAGCAGGTGGATCGACTGAGTGGCCCAGTGGCGGGTGGCGGGGGTCAGGCGGTGCAGGATTTCCAGGTTGCGGCCGCTGGCGTCGGGGAAGGTGAGCAGCAAGGCCGTAGTACGCTCGGGCAATGCTTCTGATCGTGGCTGAGCCAGCGGTGAAATTGTGGCCAGCAGCTGGCGGATCGTGGGCTCCAGCAGGTCCAGTCGCGGACGGGACCGGGCGGCCGGGAAGACTGGTTTGCCCCGGACTGGAAAATCAACCCCGCCCCCCGACACCCGACACCCGACACCCGACAACTGACAACTGACAACTGACAACCGACAACCGACAACTGACAACTGACAACTGATCCCCACCGCTAACCCCGCGACCTCGCGGGGATTGGCTGGATACCGTGGGACGAAGAGCCGAAATTCCTGATCGCCCCGGAATCGCAGGGCTGCTTCCTGAGCCAGTTGAGGGGAAAGACGACACCAATCGGCTGCGCCGACAGCATTTCCGGCTGACACGGATCTGTCGCTGCCGTAGAATATGGTGCGTCGCGTTCGTGGGGCGTGTCGCCTGCCGAATCCGCGTACACCGGGAAACATGAAGCATGGCAATCACAGTGACGATCGAAGAAGCTCAGGCCAACCTCCGCGAATTCATCAGGCAATTGGCCCCCGGTGAAGAAATCATCATTACTGAGGAACAGCGTCCTGTTGCGCAGTTGCGGCTGCAGGGGGAACCGCCGAAGCGACCGGCCCCGGGTTTAGGCAAGGGCAGTATCCTGTTCATGTCGCCCGACTTCGATGAGCCACTCGAAGAAATGCAGGACTATTCCAAATGAAGCTGCTGATGGACACGCATGCATTTCTGTGGCTGGTAGAGGGGCACAACAGACTCAGTTCAGCAGCGGCGCAGGCACTGACCGAGTCCGAGAATGCCGTGTTTCTAAGCGTCGCTTCGGTGTGGGAGCTATCCATCAAATCAAGTCGACAATCTCCGCAACTTCGTCTCAATGAGCCTCTTGATGCGTTTCTCAACCGCTGGATCCCCCGATACCAAATCCAGCTGCTGCCTGCGGATCTGCCTCACGCACTCGAGGTTTGTCGTCTCCCGCACCATCACTCAGACCCGTTCGATCGCCTGCTGATCGCTCAGGCTCAGGTCGAAGGCCTGACGCTTGTTTCTGCAGATCGCCAAATGAAAAACTATAATTCGCCTGTCCTGTGGTAACTCCTATTGCGGAAGGACAGCCGGTTGCCTGACAACGGTGGCACACAAAGTCCGTTGAGTGTGAAGGGTGTCCCACAACCGACTCAAGTCGCGGCAGGGACCGCCAGGCCGCAGTTGTCTTTCGGGCGCGCCGGTGGCTTTCGGGCGCGCTGGGCGGCTCAGATGGAACTTCGCCCTCCCCAGTGGGCGCGCAAAAAAAAACGGCCGCAGGGACCGTTTGCAAGTCCCTGCGGCCGTTCAAGTTGCACTCGAATGGGCTCGAACCATTAACCTTCGGTTCCGTAGACCGATGCTCTATCCAATTGAGCTACGAGTGCTTTTCAGGAGAAATACGGCCTGTTTCGGCATGCGAATCGGACCTTTTCCTGCTGAGGTGCAACAGTTTAGCGGGATTTGAAAGTTTCGCAAGCGGGTTCCCGGTGGGTTGTTCGGTTGTTGGATTTTTGGGGCCATCTGCAGCGATTCTACCAGTGTTCCACCGGGCCGTTGGGAACTTTCAGCAGGGCCGTGGGAACCGTGCAGGCTCGTTCCCCGTGCCGCTCCCGAATTTGTTCCACAATCTCCGCAAATTCCCCAGGTGTCTCAAATCGCCGCAAGCGGTCTTCAAGGTCGTCCGGAATCCCCAGTCGGGCTCCGTACCAGGCGGCAAATTTGCGGAACAGAATGCAGGACCGTTCCGCGTGCTGTTCCATCATCAGCGTGAAGTGCTGCTCCAGAAAAGAAATCTGCTCGTCCGCGCTGGGATCGGTGTTGCCGGTTTCTCCTGAGGCCACTCGCTGTATCCGGCGAAAAATCCAGGGGTCCAGCATGGCCCCGCGACCAATGGCGACTCCGGCACAGCCGGTTTCCCGCAGCATCGTGATGGCATCTTCCGGTGTTCGCACGTCCCCATTGGCAATCACCGGAATGGTTTTCACGGCCTGAACAACCTGGCGGATCCCGTCGCGATTGACCGTTCCCTGAAATCCCTGAGCTCGTGTGCGGCCATGAATGGTGATGCCCGCCACCCCCGCGTTTTCCAGTGACGCCGCCAGCTGCGGGGCGGTCAGAGCTGTCGCGTCCCACCCCAGTCGCATTTTGACTGTCACGGGCAGCTGCACGGACTGAATCACCTGGTCGACCATCCGCACGGCGCCGTCGGTGTTGCACATCAATCGGGCTCCGCCACCCGCGCCATTGACTTTCGCCATCGGGCAGCCCATGTTGA
The DNA here is from genome assembly GCA_903924405.1 of uncultured Planctomycetaceae bacterium. Taxonomy (GTDB): domain Bacteria; phylum Planctomycetota; class Planctomycetia; order Planctomycetales; family Planctomycetaceae; genus SXXK01. Next base: position 3,613 of record CAIYBH010000324.1, read on the forward strand.
TGTCAATGCCCTGGTAGCCGTGATCCTGCAGCCATTTGGCGGCTTTGATCAGGTCGTCTGTTCGTCCACTGAAAATCTGCACAGACAACGGGCGATCTTCCGCATTAGTGGCCACCAGTTCCAGCGACTTGCGACTTTCAGACCACAGCATGGTGGCCTGAACCAGATCTGTTGTGGCCAGTCCAAGCCCACCCAGTCGACGCAGGACCGTGCGAAACGCAAGGTGCG
>CAIYBH010000325.1 GCA_903924405.1 uncultured Planctomycetaceae bacterium
AGTGTGACGCTGCTGATGAACTGGAAGGCCGGTGAAGCGCCGGATCGTGCCTTTCGGCACGGTGGGGACGTGCACACCAACGATCCAAAGGACCCGCTGCTGAAGCTGGTGGTGGAGGGAGCGATTGAAAATCTGTTTGAAGTACTGCCGCAGTACACATGGGATGTGGGCAGTATTTATGAGGATCCGGGGTACTTCAAGGCGGGGATTGGTTCGCGGATGTATGAGGACTTTGCGATTCAGAGCATTGAGAGTCCTTCGGGCATGGTGAAAGTGGACATGGTGCCGATGACGGCTGAAGAACTGGGTGTGGAACGATTTGCGCGAGGGTATTCACTGCGTGCCGAGGTATCACCGAAGATTGCGTCGGGAGTATTTTCGGAGGATCTGATCATTCGCACCAGTGCATCGCCCGATCCGATTCGGGTCACGGTCACCGCTAAGAAATTCGGGGCGATTCGTCTGCAGCAGATGGCAGGAACGGTCCTTGATCCCAACACTCTGACGCTGATGCTGGGATCCTTCAAAGCGGCGGAGGGCAGTGAGGCGAAGTTGCTGTTGATTGTGGATGAGAAGGGGATGAGTGAACCGTTTGCGATCACAAAGACGGAGGCGGATCCGCCGTTTCTGGCGGCTTCTTTAAGCCCGGTCGGGGCACCCTCGGGGACTGTGCATCGCTACCTGCTGACGCTGAAAATTCCCCCGGGTCGCGCACCGGTGCAGCGGACAGCAAACAATCCGGGGTTTCTGCGACTGTCGACCAATCATTCGACTGGTGATGGTGTGAACCTTGGCCTGCACCTGTATTCCAACTGAGTGAGAGACGGGGATCGAGGGCGAATCGCCAGGAGGCTCTTTCCGGGAGTTTGTCCGGGCGGGTTATCCGTCACCTGCAACTTGCCCCGGTGGGATATCACCGCCATGTACTCTTCTCGGGATTCACAGCGCGTGACCGGATTGCTGGGCCATGCGGTTGCCGGAAATGGTGAGTGAGTTCCCCGAAGTCCGGGCGCAGGCTATTCTGCGCGAATAGACGACTGCGGGGGAAATGTTGGCTGGTGACCGGTGCAGTTGGGTGTGATGACGAAAGCACGGAGGAGCGAATCCATGAATAAAGCGGCGGTCTTTGTGACCTTTGGCTTTCTGAGTCTGATTCTGCTGGCGGTCTCGATCCTGTGGTCTCCGCGACAGGAACCGGCCGAGGAGCCATCCGCAGGCGACGTCGCTGGAACGGCATCGGGCGAGAGTGCGTTGGAAGCCGCAGTGCAGCCTGGGGCGTCGGAGAGCGAACCTGCAGCGGTAGCCGGGAACAAGCCGGTGGACGTGGAGTCTTCAGGGGCTCTGGAGAAGACAAAGTCCAAAACGGGGACCGCAGAGCAGACACCTGATCAGGCCGTGGCGGGTGAATCGGTGGCAGCTCCTTCGAAGGTGCGTGAGCTGCAGTTTCTGAAATGGCCCAGGCCCGCGTTTGCCGTAGTGGCCACGGGTGAGCAGCGGGGCTATTTTGAGCCCTGTGGATGTACCGCAAATCAGCTTGGCGGGATGACTCGCCGCGCCGGCTTATTCGGGAAGCTGCGATCGCTGGGCTGGGAAGTGCGAGGGGTCGACGTTGGCAGTCTTTCGAAGCGAACGGGATTGCAGGCGCAGATTAAGTTTGAGACGACTCTGGAAGCACTGCGGAAGCTGCAGTATGTGGGTCTGGCGATGGGCCCTGAGGAATTGCGACTGGATCCGGGGTTTCTGTTGTCTCAGCACAGTACTGCTGAGGGGGCGGAGTCGCTGGCATTTCTGGGAGCCAATCTGACATTTTTCGGGGCGAAGGAGATTGGTACGCCTCTGGCAAAAACGGTGCTCACGATAGGCGAATCGCGAATCGGGATCACCAGTGTCATGAGTGAAACGCTGCGAAAAGAAGTTCTGGGGCCGAATACTGCCCAGGGGGATCTGGAATGGACGGATCCAACGGCAGCTCTGCGGGACGTGATGCAGCAGTTTGACGATGAGGGAGTGACCTTTCGGATTCTGTTATCGCAGTCGACGCTGGCGGAATCGCGGCAGCTGGCTGCTGATTTTCCCGGATTCAACGTCATCGTGACAGCTCAGGGTTTTGGCGAAGGAGAACCTGTGCCGGAGACGATCGGGACGGTACGACTGGTGCAGGCTGGCGAGAAGGGGAAGACGGCCATGGTGATCGGCGTCTACCCGGAGGATCGGGAGCAGCCGCTGCGATTTGAGCTGGTCACACTGCGGGGCGATACGTTTGGTGATGATGCGGAGATGATCTCGCTGATGGAATCTTATCAGCAGCGACTGCGGGAGCAGCAACGGGTGTCGGTCGAAGAGATTACGGGACTGGCTGGGCATCCCAGCGGAGCC
>CAIYBH010000326.1 GCA_903924405.1 uncultured Planctomycetaceae bacterium
CTTGGGGCTCCCTATGACGCACCGCTGGCCGGTGCAAAAGCGGCGACTGTTGCAGAGCTGCAGATCACGGATTCAGATCGCGATTTCTGGTCCTTTCGCCGGCTTGAATCACCTGTGATTCCCGAGGTGCAGGATCAGGAATGGTGTCGCAACCCGATTGACAGCTTTATCAGAGCCAGGCAGGAATCGGCAGGGCTGAAACCCAATGAAGAGGCATCACGACGGGTACTCATTCGACGTGCCTGGTTTGACCTGATTGGATTGCCGCCATCCCCTGCCGAAGTGGAAGCCTTTGTCGCGGACCCTGATCCACAGGCATGGTCAAAGCTTCTGGATCGGCTTCTGGATTCCCCTCAGTATGGAGAACGTTGGGCACGTCACTGGATGGACGTGGCAAGGTTTGCAGAGTCTCATGGCTATGAACAGGACTATGATCGACCGAACGCCTATCACTATCGGGACTTTTTGATCAGGGCATTGAATCAGGATATGCCGTACGATCAGTTTGTACACTGGCAGCTGGCGGGGGATGAATTAGCGCCAGAGAATCCGCTGGCAATGATGGCCACGGGATTTCTGGGTGCTGGTGCCTTTCCCACGCAGTTGACGGAAGCCGAGTTTGAATCGGCCCGTTATGACGAGCTGGACGATATGGTCATGACGACCGGGGTTTCGTTTCTCGGTCTGTCAGTAGGCTGTGCCCGCTGCCACGACCATAAGTTTGACCCAATCCCGGCTCGGGATTATTACTCTCTTGCGGCTACCTTTTCCACCACCATCCGTTCTGAAACTCGACTGGATCTTATACCAGAGCAGAACAGGAAGCTTCAGGCTGAGTATGAGAATCGGCTGGCGGCGATTCGCCAGGAACTGACCGGCTATGAGCAGTCGGAACTGCCTGGCAGGCTGGAACAGTGGCTGAAGGAGCATCCGGAATCTTCCGGAATCGGTCCATGGGAATCGCTGCGGCTGGTTTCCGTAGCGTCCTCTGCCGGCACACAGTTTGAAATACAGCCGGACGGTTCAGTACTCAGCCTTGGGGCCGCCCCTGAACGTGAGGTCATCACAATCACGGCGGAATCGACTCGTCCCTCCGTCAGCGCGCTGCGTCTCGAAGCCCTGACACACGAGAGTCTCCCGCAGAAGGGTCCGGGGCGAGCGCCAAACGGAAATTTTGCGCTCGGTAACCTGCGAGTCCAGCGGGTGACAGCAGATACGAACGAAATGCAGGATGTCGTCCTGAAGGCGGCGCGGGCAACGCACCAGCAGGACACCGGTATGCTTTCCGTTGCAGCATCCATCGACAACGACATGGTCTCCGGCTGGGCCGTTGATGCAGGTGGTATTGGCAAAGACCAGGCCGCCGTGTTTGATCTGGAACGGGCAGAGACCCGGACTGGTACATCGCGGTGGGTCATCACTCTGACGCTGAATCATCCAAATCCTCAGCACACACTGGGAAGATTTCGCCTGTCGGTCACAGATCGCTCTGAGCCTGTGCCTGAAGTGGGAGGGACCGGCCCTGATGGCAGAATTGTCCGAGCACTGGAAGCAGTCCGAACATCGGCGGACCGCACATCAGACGACTGGAAAACCGCGTTGGAGTGGTTTGCCGGCCAGGACCCGCGCATGCAGGAGTTGCGTAAGTCACTGGCAGAGTTGGAAAAGCAGGGTGCCGGGCTGCAGTTGGCCACCGTGATGGTGACCAGCGAAGGTTTGCCGCACATGAGCCATCACGCCGACGATCGGGGCTTTCCGCATTTTTATCCGGAGACCTATCTGCTTAAGCGCGGAGATGTGCATCAAAAGCAGGAAGTGGCACATGCC
>CAIYBH010000327.1 GCA_903924405.1 uncultured Planctomycetaceae bacterium
CTGCTGGCTCTGGCGTTGAAGGACGCCACCTGTGAACAGAAGGCAGAACTGAAACAGTTGTTAACGGGAGACGGTGTTCCACAGAGCCAGACTCAGCGGATCGAACGTCTGCGAGAGATCTTTCAGGCCTGTGAAGTCTTCGACAAAGCTGAGGTGCTGGTCGAGCGCACCCGGGAGAAGGCGGAATCGCTGTTGCAGGACATCGAAGATCACTCTGTCAGGGACCTGCTGCGGTTCTTCGTGGAGACGATTCTTGCCAGAGAATTGCCGCCGACCATGCTGGAAGAAAACCCCGGGATTCTGGTGCAGCTGAATACCGTCACCAATGGAAGTGCCAGCCTGCTGCCGATCATTGGCGGCTAGTGATTGCTGGCGGCTGTTGAAAGCGGCGTCCTGTCACGCGGGCATTGCTCCGGGACAGATTGAAACCAACAGGTTGGGAACATCATGATTCCGCTGCGTGACAACGTGCCTTCCCGTACCACGCCCGTGGTGAACTATCTGCTGATCCTGATCAACTGCCTGATCTTCCTTGCACAGGCCTCCGATTCAGACGGTCGGCTGACCTTTCAGTTTGGCATGATTCCTGCGCGGATCAGTCAGCCGGACCGTCCGGTGGTGATTGAGCAGACGCGGATGGTGCGCACGATGTTTGGTGTGCAGGAGGTGCAGACACGCCTGCAGGTGCCTCCTTCCCCGATGTCTCCGTGGTTAACAGCGGTGACCTGTATCCTGCTGCACGGCAGTTTGGCACACCTTGTGGGGAACATGTGGTTTCTGTGGATTTTCGGAGACAACGTTGAAGACCGGCTGGGGCATCTGGGGTATCTGTTGTTTTATGTCACTTGCGGAATTCTGGCCAGTCTCAGTCACTACGCGACGGACCCGTCATCGACGGTTCCGACGATCGGGGCCAGTGGGGCGATTGCGGGCGTGATGGGAGCGTATTTGTTTCTTTACCCGCATGCCAACGTGATCTCGCTGGTGCCGATCCTGTTTTTTCTGCAGGTGATGGTGATCCCGGCTCCCTTGTTTCTGGGACTCTGGTTTGTGCTGCAGTTACTGCAGGGCAGTTTTTCGATGGGTGCAGCGGAGGTGGCCGGTGTCGCCTGGTGGGCTCATATCGGGGGATTTGTCGTCGGATTTGTCCTCGCGTGGCTGCTGGGCCGAGTTGGCCGGACGCGGCCCAGAGTCTCAGTCATTCGCCCGGATACCGCACAGCGGTTTGGCAGGATGCGGAGTCCGTGGGAGTGAGCCCGTGTCTCATTGGCCAGCGGCTAAGTTGACGGTGCGGCTGCAGGCACCCGGCAGTGCCGGGGGCGATTGTTAACGGTGGCCTAAGTTTACTTTGGTGGCACGTGACGATAATGTGCAATGACACTACATTGCAGGCCACGACGACTATTAGTGCAGACGTGTGACATCTGTCGGATCCACCCCGAGCCGCGCCCGTGAGGAAGCGGTAATAAGAATCGCCGGCACTGCACCTGAGGGTGACTCAGGTGCCATGCACCTGGAACTGCAAGGTCAATAGCGAACGTTATTTACATCAACACTTTCCGCAGCGTGCGGTATTCATCAACCCGCGCTATGTGGAATCAGGATATTGGAGTCCTGAATTGTTGGCAGCACCCGGTGCCATGCACTTCGAGCACCCCATGCACCTTCAACAACCCACGAGTCGCGCCCGTGAGGAAGCGGAAACAAGGACGTGAAGGTGGCTGGCACCTTCGATCGGCAGGCACCTTCGATCGGCACCTTCGATCCAGAACCATGCCGCACGCACCCCGAATCAGGGGTGTCAGAAAATAGCCGGTTGGTCAGCGCAGCGCCACCACCGGAACCTGTTCCCAATATGGTCCGAATCCGAATCCGCAAGGATGAGTCCGTCCAAATAGGGAGAGAGAAACGGCGACGGCCTTTGAAAAATGCCTGCGACTTGGCAAAGTGACTGCCATGGGCTGCCAGTCCCATTAACGAACTCGGTTGAGGCCGATACCGGACGGCGATCGCCGTTCTGCGACTGAGCGTACACATGCCGTGGTCTGCGTAATCACCGACCTCCGCCGGCGAGAGTATCGCGAGGAGTGTTTGCGTAACGGCGTGGTGGATGTAAATCTCAGCCGCGTATGAC
>CAIYBH010000328.1 GCA_903924405.1 uncultured Planctomycetaceae bacterium
CAACTGGGAGTCATTTCGCAGTAAGGCAGCAGGGGCATTGTGATGCACCACGCACATGTCCAGATCGCCGTCGGCATCAAAATCCGCGGTCCCGACCGCACGCCCCACATATCGTCGCGTAAAGAAATCTCCCGGCTCAGCTGTTCGCTCCTGCCACATCTGACCGTCCCACGAAAACAACTGCGGGACCATCTCATACCCTTCGCTCTCGGCATACCGCGGGTCAATGTGGCCATTCGTGACAAATAGGTCCATCCCTCCGTCAGCATTAAAGTCGCTCATGACCGTACCAAACCCCAGCTTTGGCAGACTGGGCTCTCGCAGTCCTGTCAGATGACTCACATCAAACAATCCCTGAGGCCCCCGATTCTGGTAGAGCGTATTCGACTCCCCGGTGAAATGGGTCAGCAGCAGATCGGGAAAACTATTGCGGTCATAATCCCCGAAGGCCACGCCCATACTGGCCTGCGGCTCACCAATCGAACTGAAGGCGCCTCCCAGAAGCTGTGCACTCTCCCGAAACTTTCCCGTCCCGTCATTCACAAAAAAGAAGTTCGCCGTCGTATCGTTCGCCACATAGATATCCGGCCAGCCATCCCCCGTCAGGTCGGCGATCACGACACCAAGCGCCTTATTGCCAGGACCAAACAATCCCAGCTCCTTTGAAGACTCCACAAAACGACCGTCGCCCTCGTTCCGGAAAAACATGTCCGGCTCAGGCTCCACATTTCGCGGATGACAGATGGAGGGAATTCCATCCTTGTCGAGGCACTCCACGGGATTGCAGGGATCGTAAATCGCGTAATTGCAAACATACAGATCCAAGTCACCATCGCGGTCCGGATCCCCCCATGCCGATGTCGAGCTCCATGCCCGTCGAGCCCCCTGCAGTGCCCCCGTCGCATCCTGAAACGTACCGTCACCAAGGTTCAGAAACAGCCGGCTGACTCCGGCATTCGACACGAACAGATCGTCGAAACCATCGTTGTCAAAATCTCCCACCGCCACGCCATGACCAAAGCCCGCGTCATCAATACCACTCATACCAAAACAATCCGTGAAATGGCCGCTCACACTCTGCCGGTACAGCGAATCGGGGACAAACATGTCGGCGGGGCCGGGACACGGCTGCCCTCCCTGCGTCAGATAGACGTCAATCCGCCCATCCCGATCGAAGTCGCCCCAGCCACAGCCCCCACCGGTCGACTCCACCATCAGTGCCTTCGGACTGGCGCCATTGTCGAACACATGCTGTACACCCAGTTCAGCTGCCACATCCGTAAACCGGGGAAACGAAATCTCCCGCCTCGCTACCTCCGCGACCGGGACAGCGGGTCGTGGTCGAAACTCAAACTTTTTCCCGGCCGATGTTGCCCCGGACCCGCCCGCAGATCCTGACGACTCCGGTGTCGACTGGCCGGAATCGGTGCACCCACAGATGAGACTGGCCACAATCAGACCACAGGACAGCAACCGCGGCAATGTTGTCACTGGAAGCCCTGCCGAAAATCCGAAAACCCTGAATCCGCCGGAAACCTGTTCTCCGACCAAAAAAAACCACATGGCGAAAAAATCGCCATGTGGTTCATTACGCTCAAATCAGACAGGATGCTGATTAGAAATCGCCAACGACGTTGCCGTCACGACGATTTGCGATGTTGTAACGCACGAGGTTGTCGATGTTTTCGCTGATGAAACGCACCGAACCGTCAGCCAGAACAACCTGGCAGCCGCCGACGTGGTTGCTGCTCGGTGAAGAGCAACGTGGGTCCCACTCGTCGCCTGGCATCCAGGCCTTGTTGCGGCCCTGGTTGATGGTGTTCAGCATGGAGTTCACAGCACCCAGCGGAGACGCCCAGTTGGCGTCAAACTTCGGTTCGAAGTTGAAACCGTTGCTGGAGGCACGCCAGTGCATGGATTCGAACAACAGCACGGTGTTGGACGTTCCGTCGGTGATCTCATGAATACCGCGGGAACCGCGGAACATAAACACACCGTTGATGTTCGGATTGTCGTTGTTCCATCGCTCGCTGATCCATGGGGTTCCGGCAGAACCACGCACGAAACGGTTGTCAGCAGCCGGGAACGTCGGGGTCGTCGGGCAGTCTTTCCAGCCGGCCCAGATATGTCCCATGTTGCCGACATAGTCCAACCCGCCAGCCGGGCCCTGATAAGGAGCCGTTCCCCAGCCGCCGTTGTCGATCTCGATCAACTGATCGCGACGAACCTTGGTCTGAGAATTGGAGGGGCAGATGAAGGTCGGAATAACCAGTTCTGCCAGCTTACGCGGAGAGGGTGCACCACCGATTGAACCGCTGTAACCCATGCCGATGTTCGGAAGGGAACCGTTGGCTACTGTGAAGTAAGCCGCGATCTGGTTGTACAGATTCGCCTGATCCATGTACGGCATCGCCATCACAGTCCATGGCCATGACCCGTTCGGATACCGAGGATTGCTCGGGTCCGGCTGATTCTGGTTGTCACCGTTGAACCAGTTCATGGGGAACTGATTGTAGGTGTCGTGGTAGTTGTGGCAGGCCAGCCCCAACTGCTTCAGATTGTTCTTGCACTGCGTGCGGCGTGCAGCTTCGCGAGCCTGCTGGACGGCTGGCAGCAACAGCGCTACCAGAATCGCGATGATCGCGATCACCACCAGCAGCTCGATGAGGGTGAACCCTCGCTTGAGCGAACCAGTCTTCTTCATAAGGAACCTCCGGGAAAACCTGAAAATAGAACACACACCTTGTCGCCAGTGAATCCCTGTGGAGATTCACACTGTATTCGCTACTCGATGCTTAGACAGCAAAGCAAAGCACCGGAATGCTGCTTCCACGCAGTAAACGTCACGGAATCGCGATGTCAAACTCGTTCGTTCCCGCTTTAACTTCGTAAGACAGTGGAGTTTTCGCGGGATCACCATATTCCGCTGGAAACGGGGCTTCGGCCGCCGCAGCCTTGGAGGGATCGACATTTTTGCCCTTCGGACCGCCAGACCGTGCCTTCAGCATGGCTTCCATGGCCGCTTTTGGATCCGAATTGCTGTCAGCGCCACCAGCGGCAACTGCCTGCAAAATCGCTTTGTGCTGACCGATGACAGCACCTGCTTTGCCACTCTGGCAAATCAGGATGAACTTGCCCTCGGAATCCGTACGCGCACCAGAAGATGGGCCGGGATTCGTCGGAGAAAACGTCACGTTCACTCCCGCAAGCGGCTGGCCACCTTTGGTGACCTTGCCGGACACACTTGCCAGTTCCGGGCCTGACTCGCCACAACCCGCGACGAACAGCGACGCGAACACCAAACACAGACGACGCGATGCGACGATGCCTTGGAACATAGCCCCGACCCTTCACAAAACACTGTATAAATGAACAGCACTAACTAATAAATGTGCGCAATGATGCTGTGCATTGCTGAAGAATTATGCGATCGATCGACCTGATTCAAGCAAAGTTTCATGAAATTCCGGCTAAATCCGATGATCGCCCGGATTTTTCTCCAACGCTTTCCGGAAACGAGATTCGAATTGGGGCAATTCGATCAAATCGATCTCCGAAACGTGCACATCGCGTTCAGAAAAGGGGTCAGCGTTCAGAAAAGGGGTCAGGAACCAATAGTGCGAAGCACCCTCCGGGCCATTTGGCTATTGGTTCCTGA
>CAIYBH010000329.1 GCA_903924405.1 uncultured Planctomycetaceae bacterium
TGGATGTGGCTGCAGCGTTGAAGCAACCTGTGCTGCTCCTGTTGATCCGACCTGTGCAGCTCCTGCTGCCTGCGGTGACAACAGCGGCGAAGGCTGTGCTCCGACTTGTGCAGCTCCGGTTGACCCCACCTGTGCAGCTCCAGCTGCCTGCGGTGACAACCATGGCGAAGGCTGTGCTCCGACCTGTGCAGCTCCAGTTGACCCCACCTGTGCAGCTCCTGCTGAATGTGGTGACGGTTGTGGCAATGGCTGCGGAAGCAACAGCTGCTGCGAAAAGAAGAGCTGCTTCAAGATGCCGAAGATCAAGCTGCCGAAGCTGCACATGCCCAAGTTCAAGCTGCCAAAGCTGCGTCTGCCGAAGCTGAACTGTGGCGACAACAGCTGCGGTTCTTCCTGCGGAACGGGCTGCGAGCCAACCTGTGCTGCTCCAGCTGCCTGCGGTGACAACAACGGCGAAGGCTGTGCACCGACCTGTGCTGCTCCTGCAGAACCATCCTGTGCTGCTCCTTGCGACGGCTGCAAGTGAGATCGGGATGGCGTAAGGTGAGGTGATTAGCCAACGTGATGAAGTGAAGCTGGCCGGCAAGGGAGCGACAGTCGTGAGTCGCTCCCGCCGTCCTCCCGAAAGATGTGCGGTTATCAGTAAGTTCGAGGACTCCGGTTCAGACGAGTAGTCACGGTTAAAAACCCAGCCTTCCGCCCCGCAATGCTGAGATAAGTGAGGAAACTCACGATGGGGAACACGCCGATCGGGTATCGCCCCGGCTAGCGGTTCCACCAGTAACGGATCAGCAATCAGGGTGGAACCGTTGGAGACAACAGACGGCGATGATTCGCACTTCCTGGCGAATCATCGCCGTTTCTGTTTTATGACCCCACCTTGTCCCGGATCATTCTCCTGCCCCCACCTTCCTGCCTGCGGCCCGCTTGCAGCCGCCGCCCCCTCAAGGCCTCCAGCTGCCACTCCCGGAATTTCTGCCGTTTGTGAATTCCCCGGACTTGGTTGCGTCTTTGAGCCAAACGGCCCAGAATATAACATCCTGCACAGCGTGAACGGCGTTTGACAAAGTCCCCGGCCAGCACCAGTTCAAAGTTCGTGCCCGTCGGCCTGTCAGTCGGATTCCCACGCCGCTTTCCTTCCTCCCAGTAATTTCAACCGGAAGTTTCCTATGTCATCGCCTCCGGCGCAGCGCCTGACCTCAGTTCAATGGCTGATCTGTACAATTGCAGCCATTGGTTTTGCGTTTGACATTTACGAGCTGCTGATGCTGCCGCTGATCGTCAAGACGGCCATCGCCGATCTGCATCCCCAGATCGGAACGCCCCAGGACTGGTTGCCTGGCGGCCCGATGTACTTGAACTGGGCACGGATTCTGTTTTTCGTGCCGGCGCTCGCCGGTGGTGTCTTCGGACTCCTGGGTGGCTACCTGACTGACCGGCTCGGTCGACGCAGCGTTCTGACCTGGAGCATTCTGCTGTATGCGTTCGGCGCCTGTGCAGCCGGTTTCTCCACCAGCCTCTACCAGTTGCTCTTTTTCCGCTGCTGCGTCTTCATTGGTGTCTGCGTGGAGTTTGTAGCGGCGGTCGCATGGCTGGCGGAACTCTTTCCCAATCCGGAACAGCGTGAGCGAGTCCTCGGGTATACTCAGGCCTTTTCGTCTCTGGGAGGCGTGCTCGTTGCTGTGATGGCCAAACTGGCGGCCCAGTATGCCGATGTGCTGCCGGCGATTCATGGTGTCAATGCCGCCTGGCGATACACCCTGATTTCCGGTCTGATCCCGGCGATTCCATTGATCGTCGTTCGCCCCTTCCTGCCCGAATCACCAGCATGGCAGAAAAAACGTCAGGAAGGCACTCTGAAGCGAGCCAGCATTCTTGCTTTGTTCAGCCCCGAACTGCGCGGGACGACCATCATGACGACTCTCGTCTTTGCCACCACGTTCGGTCTGGCTTTCGGGGCCATTCAGCAGAATCCCCAGATCCTGGCAGGACATGTGGACGTGTTGAAAGCCGTGGAAAAAGAGCAGGCCCAGCGACAGGAACTGGCCGCTAAGGACGGCAAAACGCTGTCACCCAAAGAACTGGGCGGGATCAAGGGCAACGTTACCGATCGCATCGCGGCGGGTGTCCAGTCGTGGCAGGAAATCGGCGGACTGTTCGGACGAATTCTGCTGGCGATTCTGGCCGTGCGGGTCGTCAGTCGCCGTACGCTCTTCCGCATCTTTCAGATTCCCAGCCTGCTCCTCGTTCCCCTGCTCTACTGGTGGCTCTCCAACAATCTGAAAACACAAGGCAGCCTCGAACTGTTCCGGTATGCGATCTTTGCTGCCGGTGTTCTCGTTGTGGGCCAGATGAGCTTCTGGGGCAATTACATTCCACTCGTCTTCCCGGTGCATCTGCGCGGAACGGGTGAAAGCTTCGCCGCCAACATCGGTGGACGTGTCCTCGGGACAGCAGCAGCCTTTATCACACTCACACTGTCGACCTCAACACCACCGAATCCCGGCCGAATCGCTCTCATGGGCGCCTGTGTCGCCGGTGCTTACGCGATCGTCGGTGCAATCCTCACCGGGTTCCTCCCGGAACCAGGTCCGGAGACTGAGGATCACGGCTGACACGGTCTGTTGTCGGGAAGTGACGTACGGGAAAGCCGGTGGCTGCCGAAGTTTGCAACAGCACCCCGGGGAACCCCGTACGACACTGACTGTTTCATCAGTCCTCATTTGGATTGGAACGGTCCGGCGTTCGCTGCATCTTTCACCCGGCATTGCTCGTTCGCCTCCGGCCCCCCCAAATCCCGGCATTCAAGCCACGCTTTTCCGGTGGAGCGTTATTGTTATTGTGTTGGAGCCGTCGGTATGAAGATCACTCGAATTGAAGCGATACCTGTCTGCGTGCCCCTGAAACCCGGAATGACGGCAAAGACAGCGCATGGTGAGCACGCGACTTCGCCCTACGTGATTGTGAAAGTTGAAACGGACACCGGGCTTATTGGCCTGGGTGAAGCCACCGTCTCAGCACTCTGGTCCGGTGAGACTCAGGGCACCGTGCTCACCCTGATTCGCGAGTATCTGGCACCGGCATTGATTGGTCACGATCCGCGGGACATTACGGCTATTCGCCGCGTCATGGATTTTCTCGTGAAGCTGAACCCCTTCACGAAATCCGCGTTGGAAATGGCCATGTGGGATCTCGCCGGCAAATCAGCCGGACTTCCGGTCTACCAGTTGCTGGGCGGAAAGGCGCGAGACCGAGTCCGCATCAAGCTGGTGGTCTGGGCCCGCGATATCGAAGGTTCCCGGCGAATGGCCGAACAGCACCTGGCGCTGGGCGTGACCTGTGTGAAGGTTAAGACCGGACTGGATCCGCTCTCCGACATCGCTCGCGTCCGCACGGTTCGCGAAGTCTGTGGACCCGACATTCCGATCACCATCGATTCCAACTGCGGCTGGACCATTCAGCAGGCACGCTACTGCCTGCGAGAATTGCGGGACGTGAATCTGCTCCTCGCCGAACAGCCCATTCCCCCCGGTGACTTTGCGGCCCTCGCGGAGCTGCGGCGAGAATCGGTGGTTCCGATCATGGCCGATGAAAGTGTGTTCACGCTGCAGGATGCCTGGCAATTGTCCGTGCACCGCTCGGCTGACATTTTCAGCATTTACCCGGGCAAGCACGGCGGGATTTCCGCCACCGCCGACATTGTCGCCGTGGCGCGCGCCGCAGGGTTGCGTTGCACCATTGGCAGCAATCTGGAACTGGGAATCGGCACTGCGGCCATGCTGCACGTGGCTGCAGCCTTTCCTGAAGTGGATACCGATGCCTTTCCGGCCGACACGATTGGACCGTTCTACCACGAAGCGGACCTGATCACAGCCCCCCTGCAGCTTGGGCCACCAGCGGCCCTCGTGCCTGAAGGCCCCGGACTTGGAGTGGAACTGGACGAAACGCAGTTGCGGCGATATCGCGTGGACTGAAGGCTGTGGGACATCAGTTGCCGACGAACGGAACGCATGTTGTCGGCGAGGAATGGATAGCGATTCGGTCTTATGACAAATTCCCCCGGGGAACACGTTTACAACAACATTGCCTGCACGCGCTGCGGGTGCGTTTGTGACGATCTGCAGATCACCGTTCAGAACAACCGCATTCAGCAATTTTCACCCGGGTGCACACTGGCAGAATCCTGGTTTGCCAGCTTCCGGCAGCCGCAGGTTTCTGTCGCAGCAAAGCTGCAGGATCGGGTGGTCTCGCGTGAGCAGGCGTTGCAACACACCGCCGAGCTGCTCCGACAGGCCAGGGCGCCCTTATTTTTCGGCCTGTCACGGTCCAGTACCGACGGGCAGCGGGCCGTGTGCGAACTGGCCGACGTCATTGGAGCCACGATCGACACGACAGCATCTCTGGGACATGGTCCGTCGATCATGGCATTTCAAGCGGCCGGAGAATCCACATCCACTCTTGGAGAAGTGCGTCATCGATCCGACCTCGTGATCTACTGGGGTTGTGATCCGGTCATCAGTCATCCGCGGCATCTGGAACGCGTCATGGACGCACCGGGACTGGCAGTACCAGAGGGGCGTCGAGGTCGACGACTGATCGTGGTGGACACCGCGAAGACGGCCACAGCAGAAATCGCCGACCAGTTTATTCAGATCGAGCCGGGGCGGGATTTTGAAGTGCTTTGGGCGCTGCGGTTACTGATCCGTGAGCAAGCGTTGCCGACAGCCTCGGTTGGAGGCGTCCCAGCAGACGTTCTGCAGGAGTTCGCCGAACAGCTGAAGGCCAGTCACTACGGAGCCGTGTTTTTTGGCGTACAGCTCGCCTCCGGCCCCACCGGACATGGCACAGTGGAAGCTCTGTTGCGTCTGGGGACAGAACTCAATCGCTGGACGCGGTTTGTTGTGCGCAGGATGCGTGTCCCGGGAGACGTAACCGGCGCGGACAGTGTCCTTTGCTGGCAGACGGGGTACCCCTTCAGCATCAGCCTGAACCGAGGTTACCCACGTTACAATCCCGGAGAGTATTCCGCTGAAGGATTGCTGGCACGTGGTGAAGTGGACTGCCTTGTGCTGGTCGGTGGCGAGCGGGTGGACAAATTTTCGGACGCCGCAAGAAAGTGGATGCGACAGATTCCGGTGATCCTGCTGGACCCGGAAGGTGTGGAATGGGACTTTCCTGTTGCCGTTCGATTCTACACGGCGGTTTATGGCATCCACCGTCGAGCGACCGCGTACCGCATGGACGAAGTCCCGATTCCTCTGCGGCAGATCCTGACATCCGAGTTGTGGTCTGACGATGAGGTGTTGCGGGCTGTGCTGGAACTGGTTCAAAAAGGGGAGAGTCACACGCAGGTTGCGAGTGGGAACCCTGCCTGACCTGTCAGAAACGGTCACAAAAGACGCGAAAAAACAGTCGAAAACGCATCATTCTTCCCCAAAACATCCCGCCTGATGGAAAAACACCGGAAACGATCGCATTCGGCCGGGTTTTGTAGACCGGCGGAGAACCCTGGGGTAAACTTCAGCAGTCAGGCAGCTTTTCTCAGCTGATTGACAGACTTGCTGAGCCGCCGAATCCTCATCCGGCCTTCAGTGTTCAGCAGACGACAGTGCGACAAGCGGGACGAAGACTTATGCAACCGGCGTTTCAATGCCCTACCTGCCAGTTTCGATTTCGTACCGACGCAGCCTGGATCGGGCGTAAAGTCCGCTGCCCCAATCCGGACTGTCATGCCCCGCTGCAACTGTCTCCGGAAAACTCCGTGGAAAACGTTCAGCGCAGCCGGGCCACGGCTAACTCCATTGCAGCCCCCGCGATTTCCCGGGAAACCAAACGAGCAGCCACTTCGTCACAGACCGCGGAGCGAACTCCGGAAGTACCATCCACGCCAACAAAAACGAACCTGCGACAGCGTCGCACCCTGCAGCTGGCTGGAAGACTTGAACAAACATCCCGACAAAGATCTCAATGGCGTCCGAAGTTAATCGGGGCCACGGTGCTCAGTCTTGTATTGATCGCCGCCGTCGGAAGGGGACTGGTGGGATACTGGGTCACAAATACCGACGAAGCGTTGCTGGCAGACCAGAGCGCAGTGGAAAATGGCCGCACGTCGTCAGCATCAGTCGGCAGGACGACGCCCACGGCAGCCGAGCTGGCACAGATACAACTGACGGCACTGAAAGCGGCGGAGCAGGAGCAACTGGAAAAGCGGCAACGCGCGGTCTCCGAAAAACTGCGACCTTACCTGCAGACACATTGCTATGACTGCCATGGACAGGAAACCCAGGAATCAGGCATTGCCGTGCATGACCTGCAGGGGGCTGAGGACTTCCTTCGCGATCACACCAAATGGGAACGCGTCTATCGGATGATCAATGCGGGGGCGATGCCACCGTCAGGACATGAACCAAAGCCCGACGAAGCCGCGCGACAGGAAGTGACGCAGATTCTGTACGATGAGTTGTACAACTTTGACTGCGATCTCGTGAAACACTCCGGCCGAGCGACTCTGCATCGCCTGAATCGGGCCGAATACAACAACACGATCCGTGACCTTTTCGGGCTCACCATCACGCCGGCCGACAAGTTTCCCCAGGACGACGTGGGTGAGGGCTTTGACAACATCGGAGACGTTTTGAGTGTCCCGCCACTGCTGATGGAAAAGTATCTGGACGCAGCAGAGCTTGTCGCTTCAACTGTCATCGACACCCAGGATTATTCAAAGGGACTTCGGCAGACATTTGCAGCTGGCCAGTTCATCAACTCGGCCAGCGGTGCAGCCCCGGACCTCGATGGCGAAGGGTTTGCCGTTCTGGCCACCAACGGCACACTGTCCGTCAAAGTCAATGCACCAGCCGATGGCAGGTACACCGTGCGGCTGGAAGCGTGGGCCACGCAGGCCGGAGATGAAGTCGCCCGGCTGGGATTGATGGTTGACCGCAACAACACGAAGGAATTTGAGGTTCCCGGTCACCGTAAGCCACAGGTCTTCGAAGAAACGCTGGAACTGAAAGCCGGAGAACATGAGATTTCCGGGGCGTTTCTGAACGACTTCTACGCCCCGGAAGCTCCCGAACGACGCCGCGACAGAAACCTCGCCATCCGTTCCATTGAAGTGCAGGGGCCCGCAGGGGGAAACGGCGAATTCTGGCATGACACGCATAAGCGATTCGTCACTTCCCGACCGTCTGACATGAAGTCACCTCGACAGGCAGCGGCTGAAGTCCTGCGACCAATTCTCTATCGGGCCTTTCGACGTCCCGTGACAGACGGTGAAGTGGATCGCTTTGCCGGATTGGTTGAAAAAACCATGGCGGAGCAGAGCGAAACCTATGACTACGGGTTGTTTGTGGCCCTGCAGGCCATACTGGTCTCACCGGACTTTTTATTCCGCATGGAAGCCGATCCACCGGAAGGTCAGAATGATCGCGAATTGAATGACTATGAAATCGCCTCGCGACTTTCCTACTTCCTCTGGAGCAGTATGCCGGATGAAGAGTTGCTGCAGGTCGCCGAGAACGGGCGGTTACGCGATCGACAGATCCTCAGAAGCCAGATTGAACGGATGCTGAAGGATCCGAAGAGCGGTGCCCTGGGTCAGAATTTTGCGGCGCAATGGCTGAATCTGCGAAACCTGGCTGACGTACGTCCCAACCCGGAGGTGTTTCCGGAATTTGATGAGCCGCTGAGAGTGTCTATGGGACGTGAAACCGAGCTGCTGTTTCAGACCATCGTCAATGAAAATCGGTCAATCGAAGAGTTCCTGTCGGCTGACTACACCTTCCTCAACGAGCGGCTGGCGAAACACTACGGGATCAATGGCGTACAGGGCGAAGAATTCGTTCGAGTCTCGCTGGCCGGCACTCAGCGCGCCGGAGTGCTCACGCATGCCAGTGTACTGACGTTGACCTCCAACCCCGGGCGCACCAGTCCGGTTAAACGCGGCAAGTGGATTCTGGAAAACATTCTGGGACAGGTTCCGCCGCCACCGCCACCGGGAGTTCCACCACTGGAAGAGGCCGGAGCGGACGTCAGCCACCTCAGCCTTCGTGAACGACTGGAGTTGCATCGCAAGGATCCCGGCTGCGCCTCGTGTCACAAGACGCTGGACCCCCTTGGAATGGGATTCGAGAACTTTGACGCAGTGGGACGTTGGCGAGATCAGGAAGCTGGCAAGCCTGTGGATGCTTCCGGCGACCTGCCGGACGGGGCAAAGTTTGCAGGTCCGACGGAGCTGAATTCGATCCTTTTGAAGCAAAAAGATGAATTCTATCGAAGTTTTGCAGAAAAGCTGATGACGTATGGGCTTGGTCGCGGACTTGAGTACTATGACAAGTGTGCCGTGGATGGTGCGGTACAGTTCATGAAACAGCACGGAAATCGCTTTTCTGCACTTGTTGAAGGAATTGTCACGTCCGATCCTTTCCTCAGGCGAAGCCGTACCAGAGAATCTCAAACTGCGGCGGTAACGCCCTGAGAACTGTGGTTGGCGACGGCTTTCTGGCTAAAATTGTGATAATCCTGCAATCAGTCTGCTGAAGTTGATCTGCCCGTTCTGCCCTGCGCCGTCCGGGAAAACACCCATGGATCGCCCGCCGATGTGCGGAAGGTCCTCACTGGTATCCCGCCAGTGATGAACGATATGCTTTGTTTCTCCGTGAATACCTGCCTCATCAATTCAACCTGCCAGCCGAACTGAACTGTCCGGGACGGCTCGTACCCCTGAACTCAAAGGACAATCTCCATGAGAAGACGCATTCTTGATCGTCGTACCGTTCTGCGAGGTCTTGGTTGTGGGGTCAGCCTGCCATTCCTCGAAGCCATGCTGCCGTCACGTGCGGTCGCTGCCGCGCTCGCAGAAACCCGCCCAGTGCGTATGGCCTGCCTGTTCTTCGCCAACGGGGCGATCATGGACAAATGGCGGCCCACCGGTGAAGGGTCAGACTTTCAGTTTTCCCCGACCCTCGAGCCACTGGCGGAACTGAAAAACAATCTGCTGATTCTGGAAGGGTTGACACAGCATCACGCCCGGGCCAACGGCGACGGGCCGGGCGATCATGCCCGAAATGCCAGTGCCTACCTGACCGGCGCACAGCCACGCAAGACCTCCGGAGCCGACATCAGTGTCGGACAGTCGATCGATCAGGCCGTTGCCGAACGGATTGGCAGCCAGACACGACTGCCCTCGCTGGAACTGGGCGTGGATCGAGGCCGCAATGCTGGCAATTGCGACTCCGGCTACAGCTGTGCGTACTCGTCCAACATCTCCTGGAAATCCGCCTCAACTCCCTGCGCCAAAGAGGCCAATCCACGGTCTGCCTTTGAAAGAATTTTCGGCAACCCCGAGCAGGCCGCGGACAACGAACGACGGCGTCGAAATCGCGCCAGCATCCTCGACTTCGTTGGCGAGGACACCAAACGCATCCAACCTTCACTCAGTGGTGCAGATCGTCAGAAACTGGACGAATACTTCACAAGTCTGCGAGACGTCGAGCAGCGTGTGGCTCGGGCGATGGAAGGACCAAAGGAAGTTCCGGAACTGGCGCTGCCCGAGGGGATTCCGGCCGAGTTGTCAGAACACATCAACCTCATGTTTGACATTCTGACTCTGGCCTTCCAGACAGATTCCACGCGGGTGGCCAGCTTCATGCTGGCGGACGCTGGAAGCAATCGCACCTATCCGGAAGTTGAAGTGCGTGACGGCCATCATGAGCTGTCGCATCATCAAAGCGATGCGGAAAAGATGGAAAAGATCTCGCGAATTGACCGCTACCTGACTGAACGCTTTGCACGGTTTCTGAAAAACCTGCACAGCATTGATGAGGGCGGACGGAGCTTGCTTGATAACAGCATGATTCTGTACGGAAGCGCAATTTCCGACGGCAACCGTCATAACCACGACGATCTCCCGATTCTGCTGGCCGGTGGGGGCGGTGGAACGATTCGTGGCGGACGCTATATCAAGTACGAAAACGAAACTCCGCTGAACAATCTGTTTCTGTCCATGGCGCAGCGCATGGGCGCACCACTCGACAGCATTGGAGACAGCAAAGGACTCCTCACACAACTGGATTGATCGGGAACCGGCGGTGATCGGAATCAGCGGGCGTTTGCTGAAAGGCGTCCGCTGTTTCGGTGCTGGCGTCTCGTTCAGTCACACCAACTATCGGTCCGGAATCGGGGCTCAGTGTCGTATGGGGGTCATTCAGTTTCTTGCGGAACGCACTGATCTGTTACTCGCCGCTGCGTCGTCATCCCTTGTGGATTTTCTGACGTATGACGGCCGGGTAACACGTGCCAACGCGTCTCTGGATGGCAATCTGTTCCGCTGTGAGCGAGCTGGATCTGAAAGTGGCCAACTGCGAGTCTTGTGGCCGCGTTTCGACGGGACCCGACGCGTCGTGCACAGTACAAGTCTCCGCGAGCAGGCGGTGCCCTACGAGCTCGAACTGGAACTGGCTCGTGGACAACTGTCGCGGCTTCGAAACCAGTACTCCGTCTGGCACGCGTCTGGGTTACAGACCTCCACGGTGCTGGAAGAATTGATTCGAGAATCGCATCGGGCCTTTCGCTCGGCTGCTTTGCGTGCAGAGGTTCCCGAAACTTCGGCAGCCGCTGCGGTGCTGTCACTCGAATTGTCGGCGCGAGCTTCTGATCTGCTGTGCGAGCACTACGTGGCACAACGAATTGAATTTCGTCGGCAGCGTGCCTCCCGCATCCCCGTGTTCCTCGGCGGGCATCTTGCCACAGTGCCTGCGGAACAATCGGAATTCCTCAGGACCTTCAACGCCGTTCAGGCGGACACATCCTGGGCCCGACTCGAACCCGATGACGGTCGCTACGAATGGGATCAGCTGGACGAACTGGTCGCGTGGGCCCAGGAGCATCGCTTGTTTCTGATGGGCGGCCCGCTGATTGACCTGACAAAGGATTGCGCCCCGGAGTGGATGCGAAGGTGGGCTCGCGATCCAGCGAACCTGCAGAGCTTTGCGGCTGACTACGTTGAAACAGTCATTGGTCGATATGTGGGTCGGATTCGCCACTGGGAAGTTGTCCTCGGTGCCAACCGTGGAGGAGCATTTGCACTGTCAGAAGAGCAGCGATTCAGCCTTCTGTCCGGCATCATTTCCGCTGCCCGCGGGGTGGATGAACACATTCAGATCAGTATCCGCGTCGTACAGCCATGGGGTGAGTATCTCAGTCAGACTCGAAACTGCCTGTCCCCCATTCAGTTTTTTGACACGATTCGTCGCTGCGGCGTGCGCGTCGGAGAAATCAATCTGGAACTGAAGATTGCAGAAGGAGAGATGCGGTCGCTGCAGAGAGAGGCCCTGTGTCTGTCTCAGTTGATTGACCAGTGGTCATTTTTCCAGCTTCCCATCAACATCATGGTTTCAGTACCGGAGATTTCCGGCGGCGATGCGATTACAGCACAGACACAACGGAATTCCTGGTTGAGAAGTGTGATCCTGATGTGCCTGTCCAAGGAACGCGTCACCGGAATTTACTTTTCGGATTGGAAACCGGACGCTTCAGCGTATGCACGCGGGTTGGTCAGTGGTCAGGGAATACCCGAAAGTGAATTGCGTATGGTGCAGCAACTGGCGGACGAGTATCTGTCGTGATTGATTCGGCACTACTCCACTCAGGTCGAATGATTCCTGACCAGCCTCGCGGTCCTGGGAAGCGGTCCGGCTGTAGAAAACTGCCGCGATTTGCGTAGATGTTTCCGGGGCAGGCCGCCGGGGGAAGGTCTGAGACAGATAGGACATTTCATGAGTGTGGCGAGAATTCTTCAGATGATGTTTGTGCTGCTGGCGATTCCGCTGGCCGGTACAGAGACCGTCGTCATGGGTGAATCGCCGGCAGTTGCCACAGCCTCGGTGCCCGGGCGACCGCACCCGATTTCGATCACCGAAGCCAGCATGTACGTCACAAAGACGCGAGCCGTCACACGTCTGCAGATGTTTGCCGAAGACCTGGTCCTGTTTCAGGAACTGGAACCCAATGATCAGGATCGACTGCAGCCGGAGGATTTGAAACGCGCGCTGGAAGACCACAAGAAATTTCTGCTGGAAAAATTTTCGCTGCGCAATGCGAAGGGAGAGTTACTGACCGGCCAGGTCACCGATCTGAAGCCATTCACAATTCCGGCGGAGGGCATTCCCTCGAGCGAAATGATGATGCACACGGCGGTCTATGAGATTGAACACGCCTTCGCGGAGCCGCCCGAATTCCTGACAATCCAGCAGGATATCGCAGATGAAAACTTCATTATTCCCAGTGAGATGAGTTTGCATGTGCATCAGGCAGGAACGGCACTGAACTTCAGTGAGCGATTGCTGCCGGGAACATCAACAACGATTCGGTTTGACTGGGAACAGACTCTGGCGGAGAACGCATCGGATCAGGAATGGGATCTCTGGTTTGAAAAGCAACGCAAAAAGACTCTGGGGATCACAAGTTACAGTAGTGTCTATTCCTTCATTTACATCGAACCTTCGGAGGTGCGTCACGAGGTACTGATTCCGCTGGCAACCCTCGCCACCATGATTCGACTGACGCATGCCGATCCGGCCTTTGTGGAGATTGCCGAACAGGACGGGATCCGTGAAGAGATCCGCCAGTGGCTGCGGGATGAAAACCCGGTGTTGATTAACGGCGTCCGCGTCCTTCCCGAGTTCTCTCGGATTGACTTTTATTCGCTGAATCTTTCGGACTTTGCCACCCAGGCTGCGCAACAGAAAGTCAGTATGGCCAGTGGCCGCGTAGGCATCATCATGACCTGGAAGCCCACGACGGATATGGTCAGAGACGTCTCGCTGAGCTGGAATCTGTTCTATTCCGCCATGACAAAGATTCCGGCTGTTGTGGTGGCATGGCGAGACCGCATGGAGAAGTTTGAGTTCTCGCGGTTCAACAAACCCGAAGAGAATACTCTCAAGTGGGCCTGTCCGGCAGAATCGCTCCCGGCACAAATCGCCCCTGTCGTTGCAAAACCAATGACGGCACCGACGCTGCGATTGCCCCTGATTTCACTGTTCCTGCTGGTCGTGGCGGTCGTCTGGGCGATTCGAACTCGCGGGACCCGCCGCTGGGCCATCGCACTGCCTCTTGTGCTGCTGGCCGTGGTCAGCTGGAACGTATCTTCTTTGTCGGTACCGCATCCATGGAAGCCACTGCCGAAGTTGAGCGCCGCCGAGTCCGACTCCGCGTTTCAGTCGCTGCTACAGGGCATGTATCGCTCGCTGGATTTTGGCACAGAAGACCGCGTGTATGACGCGCTGGCCGCGTCAGTGGAGGGAGAGTTGCTGGAGGACTTGTACCTGCAACTTCTGGAGAGCCTTCGTGTGCGCGAACAGGGTGGTGCCGTTGCCCGAATTCGTGAAGTCACGGCGGACGCGGGCGAGGTCCTGCCGCGATCACAGTCGACTACAGACGTAGAGTGGCCCGGCTTCCGTTATCGCGCACGCTGGACTGTTGCCGGTACCGTCGAACATTGGGGGCACATCCACGAACGTCAGAATCAGTTCGATGCAGCCTTCACTATCGAGCCTCGAAATGGCACCTGGAAGATCACTCGTATGGACATCCTCGGCCAGGAACAGAAGTCCGCCAAAACGAGTCTGAGAAAGTTCTGAAACGTTCCAGGAGACCGCAGGCCGGGAAACTCAGTCACTGACGGCTTCGGCGCGAGGATTTCCGGAGTTGCCTGGAACCGCTGAGCAGGATTGCAAAGGGCTGGCTATTGTTCGGGAGGAGTACTGTCCGGATCATTCTCGATCACGTAGGTCTCGCCCTGCACTTCGACGGAGTCGCCAGCGCGAAGCTTCTTTCCTCGCCGCGTTTCCACCGCACCGTTGACGGTTACGGCCCCGGATTGGATTAAACGCTTTGCTTCGCCACCCGAAGAAACGACCTGGGCCAGTTTCAGGAACTGATCCAATTCAATGAATTCCTGAGGATGACGTATTTCTTCCTGCTCAGACATGACCCAACCTGCTTTTCACCGGGAACGAACAACAAACGGGCCTGAAGAAAGGGCCATCCTTTATTGCGGCAGTTCGGCCGCTGTAAACGCCCAGCGACACTGCAGGCAGACAGCGTACGGCGACGAGCGAGAAAATGCACGGCGCTGACGGCTGGAATTCCGGGATTGGTGAAACCGGTGCCCCACAACTTGCGGCCTCAGACTACCACTGAGCGACTGGACCACGGGGAACCGCAACTTCCACGTCCGAGAGAACTCCAGTACGATTGCCATCGACTGGTCCCTCGTCCCGAATCTGATCCATCAGTGCAGTCATTTCCTGCAGTGTACAGACCGATTGGAATTCGCCTCGAAGCTTCTTGCGAACCCGCATGCCCTTGAGATACCAGTGTGCCATTTTTCGAAACAGCACCAGGCCTCGTTCGCAACCGAAACGCTCTTCAAGGAACGAATACTGGTACATCATCAGAGACAATCGCTCGTCAAATGTGCCCGCAGGCGCGTACTGGCCGGTGGCTTCCCATTCTGCCAGTTGTCGAAAGATCCAGGGATTCGCCAGGGCAGCGCGACCGATCGAAACCGCGTGACATCCGGTTTCCTGAATCATTCGGGCCGCATCAGCCACCGATCGCACGTCCCCGTTACCGACGATCGGAATCCGTTCCACGGCTTCGACCACCGCTCGAATCCCGGGGAGTGAGACGGAGCCACTAAAGCCCTGCTCGCGCGTTCGGCCATGGATGGCCACCGCAGCGACTCCGATTTTTTCGAACTCACGCGCAAAAAATGGTGCGGTCAACGTGGATGCATCCCAGCCCAGACGCATCTTGATAGTGACGGGCACAGACACAGCGTCCACTACTGTTTGCGCCAAATGCAGAGTGCTCGACGTGTTGCACATCATTCCCGCCCCGGCACCTGCACCAGCAATCCGATTGACCGGACAGCCCATGTTGATGTCGATTGTGTCCACGCCCAGTTCCACCAGAAATCGGGCCGCGTCCGCCATGATCTCTGGCTCACTGCCGAAAATCTGCACAGCGAATGGGCGATCCTCCGGGTGCGTTTCAACCATCTGCAGAGTGCGTTCGTTGCGTGTCAGTAAAGCACGAGCATTCACGAGGTCCGTTGTGGCCAGTCCCACTCCGCCCAGGCGTCGCACAATTCGACGGAACGGCAGCGTCGTATACCCGGCCAGCGGTGACAGCAGATAACGCGACGGCAGTGGCAAAGCCCCGTAACGGACAGGACCGCGAAACTCAGGACGAGGGACACTTGTCGCCAAACTTCCGGGCGATACGGAGCCCACTGCGTCTGCTCGAAATACATCCGGGATTGCATTACGAATGACAATGGCTCCTGAAGAGCTCGCGTGAACGCGTTGAATCTGTCGCTGGCGACTCTGTTTACAGTCAGGCGGCCACCGGCAGAAGGAGAGAGACCTGCCAGTTTCGCAGTTTAGAGGGCGGTCATTCGTTTTTCATCCGGAATTCCGGACTTCTCAATTCGGGAGTGAAACTCTGCAGTAGTTTGCGGGTAGTCCACGCGTGCCCGGATGGGAAACGACCGCTCTCCATGGACGCTTCTGCGGGTGTAAGGCAGTCTGCACGCTTCAGTTTTCAGAGTGTTTGCGTTCGTTGTGACGTCCTGCAGCGGCACAGTGGCAGAAAAATCAAACAGGAAAAACACCGGACGGGGCTGAATTTTCTGATTGGTGATTAGCGTTTCAGGGGGATCTCAGCGTATCCTGCGACCAGCAGGCCCGGGATTTTCGGTGCCTCTTCGCTTTTCAGATGACAGAGTCAGCTACGATCTGCAGGAGACTGCGATGGCCCTTTCTGTTCTGGAACGTCCTACTCTTGTCCTGAACCGTAACTGGCAGCCAATCGCGGTCTCCACGGTCTCACGGTCTCTGGTTAAGGTCTGGAACCAGTCTGCAAGGATTGTGGATCCCGCAGATTTCCAGCTTTACTCATGGGAAGACTGGTCGGAACTGAAGCCAGCAGACGGAGATCCCGTAATTGCGACTCAGTGGATGAGCCTGAGAGTGCCTGAGGTGATCACCCTCACTCGCTATGATCGCCTGCCAATCCGGATTGTGGCCTTCAGTCGCCGTAATGTGTTCAAGCGGGACGGGTTTACCTGTCAGTACTGCGGCTGTCGGCCTGGCAGTGAAGAGTTGACGATTGATCATATCCTGCCACGTTCACGCGGGGGAATTTCCAGTTGGACCAACTGCGTACTTGCCTGCATTGACTGCAACACCCGGAAGGCGAATCGAACGCCGGAACAGGCCGGAATGCCGCTGCGACAGCAGCCTTTACGCCCAATCTGGAATCCGCTCTACGCGCCCCATGGCGTACGAATCGAAAGCTGGTCGAAGTTTGTCAGTGAAGCGTACTGGAACGTCGCCCTGGAAGAACATTAGGTAAGGAACACTGCGGTTGCACGCCGCTCCAGCGATCAGACCAGACGGTCAACTGCGGAATCCCGCGCCGCCGGCTGCATATGCCGGTTCACCGGTCCCCCCTGAGTTGCACCCAACATTGGTTTTGTTCCGTCGTTGAGAATTCGTCTGAATTTTCCTGCCGGTGCAGGCATGACAGTCGTGGGTTGCTGGTTACACTATAGCTCCTGGACGTAACCCTTCACAGACTCTTCACAGACTCTTCACGGACCTCCACTGACCATGACTGCACGGCAGGATTCCCGCCAGATCGAACGCATTCGTTGCTCCATCCTCTCAAATTCCCGAGAAGCTGCGCGTCGGGTTGCCGGGGAAATCGCGACCTTGATCCGGATTCGTCAGGCTGAGGGGCGAACCTGCGTACTCGGTCTGGCGACAGGGTCCACACCCACCGGCATCTATGCGGAATTAATCCGTTTGCATCGAGAAGAAGGCCTGTCGTTTCGCAACGTGGTGACGTTCAATCTCGACGAATACTACCCGATGCAGCCAGAAGATGTTCAAAGCTACGTGCGGTTCATGAAGGAACATCTGTTTGATCACATTGATATCGCTCCGGAAAACGCAAACGTGCCCGATGGCACAATCCCGATGGAAAGTGTCAACGACTACTGCCGCGATTACGAAGCACGAATCGCGGCACTTGGAGGTATCGACATCCAGATTCTTGGCATCGGTCGCACCGGGCACATCGGGTTCAACGAGCCCGGGTCAGACCTGACAAGTCGGACTCGCATGATCACCCTCGACACAGTCACCCGCGTCGATGCCGCCAGTGACTTCTTCGGTACGGAAAATGTCCCACGTCGTGCCATCACCATGGGCGTCGGCACCATCCTCGAAGCCCGCAGAATTTTCATCCTCGCCTTCGGAGAAAATAAGGCCACCATCGTCGCAAAAACGGTCGAAGGAGAAATGACCTCCACGATCCCGGCCACCTACCTGCAACGTCATCCGAACACAGAATTCCTGATGGATACGGCGGCCGCCGCCAACCTGACTCGTATTCGCTTCCCATGGCTGGTCACCGAAGTGGCCTGGGATCCCCTGTTGATTCGCCGTGCCGTGATCTGGCTGTCAGAGAAGGAAGGTAAGGCCATCCTCAAACTGACGGACTCTGACTACAACGAAGGCGGCCTGCAGGACCTCCTCGCCGATCATGGGTCCGCTTATGAGATCAATCTGAAAGTCTTTCGCCATCTGCAGGGCACGATCATCGGCTGGCCAGGCGGAAAACCCGACTCCAAAAAAAGCCCTGGAGACCGACCACAGCCGTTCGACCATATCTTCCCCAAAAGAGTCCTGTGCTTTTCACCCCACCCGGATGACGACGTCATTTCGATGGGCGGTACGTTAATTCGGCTCGCCGATCAGGGACACAATGTCCACGTGGCCTATCAAACGTCCGGAAATATCGCCGTCTTCGATGACGACACTCTCCGTTTCACAGAATTCGTCTCGGACTATTGCGCAGCCTTCGGTCTGCTGTCCGACAGAATTCGCGAACTCGAAGACCACGTGGAAGAGTTCCTCCGCCGCAAACTTCCCGGACAGGTGGACAGCCCCCAGGTACAGATGATCAAAGGGCTGATCCGCAAGGGAGAAGCCGTCGCTGGTGCCCGCTGCTGCGGAATTCCAGCGTCTAACCTCAGCTTCCTCAATATGCCCTTCTACGAAACTGGCGGGGTGAAAAAGAAGCCGCTCGGAGAGGCAGATATTCAGATCATCACTGACCTGCTGCGACGCCTCAAACCTCACCAGATTTACGCCGCAGGAGATCTCACCGATCCACACGGAACGCACCGTACCTGCCTCAAAGCCATCATCCTCGCATGCGATAAGTGCCGTCAAGATGACTGGTTCCGCGAATGTGAAGTCTGGTTGTACCGCGGCGCCTGGCAGGAGTGGCCGGTGCACCAGATCGAAATGGCCGTTCCGCTCAGCCCCGAAGAAGTGCGGCAGAAACGTGACGCCATCTTCAAGCATCAGTCCCAGAAAGACCGCGCTCTCTTCCCGGGATCGGACGCACGCGAATTCTGGCAACGCGCAGAAGCCCGAAACGCCGCAACCGCCGCAAAATACGACAAACTCGGACTCGCAGAATACGAAGCCATCGAAGGCTTCGTCCGCTGGGACGGCGTCTGGGGCCTTAACGACTAAATAAAACACAGAATCCCCACTCACGTGGGGATTATTTTTTGGTGACACGA
The DNA here is from genome assembly GCA_903924405.1 of uncultured Planctomycetaceae bacterium. Taxonomy (GTDB): domain Bacteria; phylum Planctomycetota; class Planctomycetia; order Planctomycetales; family Planctomycetaceae; genus SXXK01. The sequence goes on from CAIYBH010000329.1 coordinate 18,668, forward strand.
GCGACAAAAGTCTGTTGCTTGAAATCGTACCATTGTCACGGGCGCGGATTATTTTGCGGCAGCGTAA
>CAIYBH010000330.1 GCA_903924405.1 uncultured Planctomycetaceae bacterium
CGAGCTCGGTACCGGCCTAAAAATCCAGACAAGAAACCGTTGGGGGATCCAGTGGTTCGAGAGCTGACGCCCAGCGAGTTGGCGAGGTTGAGGAAGATTGTGCAGAATGCGAGGGTTTAAAAATGCTGCACAGCGTTGCCCCGAAGGGCAGCAGCCACCCGTATTGTTTCCAAACCAATCCGACGCCCAGCTGACGCTGAATATCTGGGATTTTGGTGGCCAGGACCTGTACCACAATACCCATCGCCTGTTTATGGAAACCCAGGCCGTGTTTATCGTGGTGGAACGCTGGAAGGATCCGAACAAACCGCGCCGCCCCCAAAACCCGACGGATATCGACCGCCCGTTGCAGTACTGGCTGGAGCAGGTGGCCGCCGCAACCGCTGGCAGCCAGCACAAGCCGCGCGTGCTGATTGTCCGCACCGCCATCGACGATCAGACCCAGAAGCCCTTTGCCCTTGACCCCTGGCAAGAGCGGGTGAAAACGAAATTTCATTACCATCGCTATTTTGAACTCAGCTGCCTCGACAACCAGCGGGACACAGAAGCGTGGAAGACATTCCGCAGCACCCTGCTGGAACAGATCCGAGAAACCCTCGGTGGCGCTGAGAGTAAGAGCATTCTGCAGCCACGCGGACGCGTGGCGGTGCGGCAGAAGCTGAGAGCCGGTCAGCCGGCCTGCAATGAGCCGCGGACGTCAGACGACACAGCTGCACCGATGCTGCTGTTGCATCAGTTTCACGACCTTGTCCGACAGACCTTTCAGGAACACGGGTTGCCGGAGCCGAACAAGGCAGAACTGGATGGGCAGCTGGACTTCTTTCATCAACGCGGCGTTGTTTATGCCCCGCCTTCGTGGCTGCAACGTCACAGTACGCCCAGTGCTTTTCCGGTCATCGTGGATCAGCTGTGGCTGATCGAAGGCATTTATCAGTTCATCAGCACGCAGAGTTTGCGGGACGACTGGATCGTTCAGTGCGGAAAAGTGACACGGGACGATCTGGATTCGGCGTGGGATCAACTGCAGAGATTAGAACCTACCTTGAGGCTCGACCCCGAGGCCCGCTGGGCCATGCTGGCCTGTATGGAAAACTTCGGGCTGCTGGTTTCGACACAGGCGGACGAAGAATGGACGGGGATTCTGCCCGAATTCCTGCCACAGCGAAGGCAGGTGCTGGAGGGACAGGCCCAACATAACGACCCCGTGATCGGGGAATGGAAGGTGCAGCAGAAGCGGTGTTATCGCCTGCAGGATACAGCGCTGGGTATGGGGATTGGTTGTCAGTTAATCGGCTGGCTGATCAGCACGTTTGGACAAAGTTATCGACTGTACAGGTTCGGTGCGCTCGTCACACTGCAGGTTTACTCCTCGGAATCCGCAGAATCAAGGCAGGTGCGTGTGGAGCTTCGGTGGGAGAAGGATTCGGAAGACAATTTCGCGGGTGATCTCTGGCTGTGGCTGCCCGCGGACTGTGGGGTTGAGGCGGAGGTCTTGTGTTATCTGGAAGAGCAATTGCAGCGACGGCAACTGGTTCGCAAGGGAACTCAGTTTGCACCACAGCCGTCCAGGGACCCGTCCGCGAGAGCGCAGCCAACCCCGTACATCCACTACGAGCCCCAGCAGCTGCCAAAACGCGGGGGCCAACTGCCCGGCCAGGACACCGGGACAACAGTCCGTCCGGTGTACACCCTCGGCCGGGTTGGCATCTCATGGGCTGGCGGTGCCCCTGACAGCGAACAGGAATTCTGGCCACCGCTGATCGACCAAATGCTGCGCGAGCGTTCCCAAGGTAAGTTCGACGTCGTGCAGTACAAGAAGACAGAAGATTGCAAGCAGACCACTCACGAAATGCTCCAGAATCTGGCAGAAGCAGACCTGTTGATCGCGGTGATCAGCGACAAGTATCTGAACAGCGCCTACTGCATGGTGGAACTGCTGCAGGCTGCCCGGAAGTGGTCAACGGACAACGATCAGGGCGCCCCGGTTCGTGAATGGTTTCCTGCAAACATCAGCCAATGGCTCCCACGAATCTGGTTTGTGTTTCTGAGGGATGCAAAATGGATTCTCGACAGTGACGAAGGAGCGGTGGACCAATGGGCGGCAAAGCGGCGCGAGGAAGGCCTTTTATACTGTCTTAATTACGATATGAATTCCGCAGACGGCGCAACAGCCAGGAAGCATAGTGCGGCAACGGACGTCAGGGATGCATGGATGAGGTTTGCGGCTGCTGACGTCAACAATCCAAAGCAATTCCGGGCTGTGCTGAAGCCCGACGCCCCACGGACGACTGTCTCCATGGAATTGGTCGCTGATCCACAGTTGCGAGACGACAAGGGGCGAGCAGACCTCAAATCCTTTATAGACAAAGTGATTCCGGCAATTTTCGAGAGAATTGACGGAATGCAGCCACCGCAAAAAATCGAGCGGTGTATTAAAATTGCGAAGCGGCACTATTTCCTCGGCAAATACCCCGACGCATGGGCTTGGGTGACCCACTGCTTGAAGTACTTCCCGAATCCGCAGGAAATGTCGCAGCAACTACATGACGACGAGACGGTTCCACCGGAACTGTCGGAACTGAAACCCCTGCTGCCCGCATGGCGAGAACACATCGGCGTCACCCGCCCACCGGCCTCACCATAGCCCCCAGTTTTTCAGTGGATCTCACCCGCGGCTAGCGCCTTGCGGCTCACATTTGCGCGTGCTGAAGCATTCCGTGAGCGGCAAAGCGCTAGCTGCCGGTGACGTCCACCACCGCGTTCCCAACCCGCAGCAATGTCGGAAAAGCGCGAGTACCCAACAAAACTCACGCCCCCATATACACCACTGCGACAACAGCACGGCAAACGACATTGTGTTTTTCAGTGCTCTCACCCGCGGCTAGCGCCTCGCGGCTCACGGTGCCGGCTTACACCAACGCCTTGCGGCTCACAGTGCAGGCCTTCACCAGCGCCGTGCGGTTCACCAGGGGACCAAAACGAAAGAAGCCTCGCGTTGCCGCGAGGCTTCTTTGCTTTTTAAGCTGCCACAACCAGCGGCATTATTCCGGCAGGCGTGAGGACGATACGTGCGGGAAGGTTCCCGTGCAGGCCCTCATGAATTCCACCAGATCGACCTTCTGAGAGGCTGTCAACTGCAGCGGCACCATCTTGTCGCTGAGCCACTTGTTCTTGTCGCCGCCGCGAGCGTAGTGCTCAACGACGTCTTCCAGAGTTGCCAGGCTGCCGTCATGCATGTAAGGCGCTGACAAGGCGACGTTGCGAATCGTTGGTGTCTTGAAGGCGCCACGGTCCTTCTCGACTTTAGTCTGAGTGTAGCGGCCCAGATCGGGCTCTTTAGCAGCCATGCCAATGCCCAGATTGTGGTACTGCTCGTCCGCCAGGTTCGCACCGACGTGACAGTTGCTGCAGCCCGATTCTTTACTGAAGAACAACTTCATGCCTCGAACGGCACTGTCCGACATCGGATTCGCTTCCACAATTGCCTTGACGGATTCGTACTGCGCGTTGGTCTCCGCCTCGTCCCGAATGTCCTGCAGGTCTTCAGCGTCCAGAGACGCATACTTCTGCCAGGCTTCCTGCCAGTCGTATTGTGATGGCCCGGTCACCAACGCTCGCTCAAAGGAGGCAATCGCTTTCCCGACGGTATCAATCGTGATGCCTTCCTTCGGGAAGACCTTTTCAAACTGCAGGGCATACGCGGGAATGCCCTTGAGTGTGCTGACCGCAGCCGCATGGCTGTTGCCCATTTCGATCGGGTTCTGAATGGGGCCAATCGCCTGGGCTTCCAGAGAATCCGCTCGACCGTCCCAGAACTGCAGATCGCTGAGGATCCGGTTGTAGCTGGCTGGCGAGTTGCGGCCGCCCTTTTGCCCTTTGATACCAACACCCGTCGCTGTGTGACGAGAAAAACCTTCCTGCGGGTGGTGGCAGGAGGCACAGCTGACCGTGTTGTCCTTGGACAGTCGAGTGTCAAAGTACAGCTGGCGTCCCAGTTCGATCTTGGCGCGCGTCAACGGGTTCTTTTCCAACCCCTTGATTTGTGCTTCGCCAAGATTCAGCCCCGTCGGCAGGCGAACCGACAGTTCCACATGGTTGGCCGGATTTGCTAACCACTCCTGAGCCTGCTCCACCGTCAGTGGGCCAGTCCCCGGGATGCCGGCGGTCAGGGAGTCGTCTTCTCCCAGCACAACAGTTTCCTGAGCAAGGCATGGCGACGCCAGTGCCGTCAGCCCAAGGAACAGACACGCAAATCGTCTGAAACCCTTCATCAATTCCTCCCTTTCAATGATTCTGTCTGACTGCCCCGAGTTTCTACCGCGCTGCACACCCTGTTGTTGCACAAGCCTGCAGACGTATCAGAGCCTTTCACGAGAACAGTTCTGCCCGGATTGTAGACAGTTCCGCGCAGGCTGGCACCCCGGAACTGCCCACTGTCGGGGCAGACCACGCTTTTGCCCATAATTCACCGCGAAAACTCGGAAAAACCAACAGATTTCATCGGATTTTGATGGCTTCGGCGGGGAAAAACCATTACTCCGAACTGGTCAGGTGCATTGTGATACCCCGCATCCGTGAAGCCGAAATAAACGGATAAATGGATCCGAAACTCGATCCGTGATTTGGCAGGGCTGAAGGGTCCGCAGCGCGACCGCATTGACTGCCCACAAGATCGAAGGGCAGCCCCAGCCAGCCACGCCCCTGGATGGCAAAACGATGTGACCAGAAGATCGTCGCGTTTCGCTCCGCCGAAACGTGCGTCCAGATTTGCAGCTCGGGTGGAACCTCGCCCTCCCGGTGAAGACGTACGTCCGGCGGTCGCCGGGCAGTCGAATCGTGTCGCCCCCGCTGGGGCTTTGGGGGGTGATTAATACACGCCATTCCATGGGCTGACGCCCATGGCTACATCCTGTCGCCGCTTCGCGGCTGAAACGGCAATACATACGGCTTGCGGCTCGGGTTGAACCTCGCCCTCCCGGACAAGACGTACGTCCTACGGTCGCCGGGCAGTCGAATCGTATCGCCCCGTTGGGCAACGCTGTGCAGCATTTTTAAACCCTCGCATTCTGCACAATCTTCCTCAACCTCGCCAACTCGCTGGGCGTCAGCTCTCGAACCACTGGATCCCCCAACGGTTTC
>CAIYBH010000331.1 GCA_903924405.1 uncultured Planctomycetaceae bacterium
CGAATAAACGCGAAGAGAATCGTAAAAGTGGGGACACAGTAGTGTTTTCTGGGGAAGGGCCCCAGTTGCGGACATTGTTTCCACGCGATTCCCATAGTGATTTCATTGAGCGGACTTTGGAATAAGTATGCGGCAGGGCAACCGATCAGGGTGACTGCTCCGGTTAATGCCATGACAAATACAGGCACCGTGGGATGCACCAGATGTGCGTGGAATGACCGGCCCCATCGGAGGTAAAGTCTGGTAAAGTAGAATGTCCCCTTTTGCGATTCTCGTGCCCGCGGAGACAGGGACTGGTGTTCCAGGGCTAAACCGGCTGCAACAGCCGCAGGCCGGCGGGCAGCGTTTCTCCCACAATCATCGCCGCCGCTTCCTGGTCCAGTTCTCCTCCAAACTCAATCAGCTGCAGCAGCGATTCTTTCGCCCCGGCCAAACGCATTCGCTCGATCACCCGCCGCCGTAGTGCGGCATCGGGATCCCGAAAACGATCCCCCGTCTTTCGACACAGCTGCATCAGGGTCAGCTGCACGGTGCCGTCTTTCAGATCTGCCGCCTTCAGGAGCGATTCCACCCAGTCCGTGACCACGGAAACCGGCAGGACCAGATTCAACGGGCCGTACACCGGAACACGCGCTCCAACTCGGCCCAGCATCCAGGTCAATGCATTCCGCACAGGCTCAAACGATGCTCGCACCATCAAATCCAGAGCCATCTCACCCAGCTCACGCCGCAGCGTCTGGTCCAGAAGCTCCAGTGATCCCAGCATCCGCCAGATCTCTGCGGCTTCATGATTGCCGGATGCATACGGCGCTGCCTTGCCTCTTCCCGTACGAGCCTGACGAAATCGCTGTCGAATAGCCGGCAGTACCAACGCCGCAATCTGCGTCTGACGCCCGGCGGAAAACCCTCCCGCAATACGCCGACACAGTGTCCGCAATTCTGCCAGACACGCAGGCTCTCCATGCATCAACCTTCCACCCAGTGCCCGCCACGTCTCTTCGACTCGCCAGTCATCCGCGGCCATGCCCAAACCAGGCCGCAGGCAGTACCCGACAAGATTCAGCCAGCGGGCTTCATGAACAGCACTCTTCCGCCGCCCGTCACTCAATTCCATTAACTCAGCCCAAATCGCTCGCAACAGGGAAGGGGGCCAGTCGCCACGAGTCAGTCCGAGGGCTGCTGTCAGACGCCCCGTCGTCTCATCCGGCTTCATGCTGCCGGCAGGTCCAAACACACTGCGCAATACCTCCGCCGCCGCATGGATCGTTGCCTGATCCACAATCCCCGAGCGTTCCGCTGTGCCCTGATGCCCCTCGCGGTCCGTTTCTGTCGCCGCACGGACGTCAAACTGAAGCTGCCAGCGACGCGATCCGTCCACCTGTTCACACCATAATTCCAGCGTCCCAATTTCCGTCAGTCGCGCTGACAGCCGCACATCCACGACCGAAACCTCGCCCCGCTTTCGACTGGTCAGAACCGTGCGAATCGATGGCAGACTGCTCAATTGCTCTGGATCAATGACCACGATCGCGCCGGGCTGATCGGTCAGTCGCGTCCCCGAGACCAGAATCGGAAATTCCACAGGCTCCGATGTCCGCACCTGAAAAATTCGGTCCATCGTGATGGGCGTTCCGGTCACTTCCGTACCCGCAGCGACCAGACACAGGGCGGCACGTGCCCCATCCGGCTGCTCGATCCCGATGTAATAGGTTCGCGCCAAGCCTGCCACAATCCGCACGCCATGGCCGCGGCGCACCATCCCATACGACGCAGCTCCCTGTGCCACCGCCAGATCCAGACGGTCATTTCTTAGCACCGCCGGTGTCCACTCCGAATCCCACGGCCGAAACAATGTCTCCAGAATCGTAATCATCCGCTGACGAAGCACCGCACTTTCAAAGAAACCACCATTGAACAACACAATGTCCGGACGGGCACGAAGAGGATTCGGAGCAATGTCGGTGTCGGGATCATCCAATCCACTATGGGCCTTCAGGAAGGTTGCCAGATACCGACTGATCGCCGGGTCCGCCGCATAAGGCAATCCAAACTCCTGAAACCCGGACTGTCGCCGCTGCGGCCGATCATCCAGAGTAACGTCCGGCAGAAATCCTTCGATCACCATCCGCAAAACGTCTTCACGTCGCAGCTCAGCCTGCAAAGATCCCCCAATCAGTCGCGAACCACTGCCCGAAATATTCACAGTCAACGTCTCAGGTGCGTTCGACCCCAGCAGCGTTTCCTTGGCATGTCGACACGCAGGGACCAGCATGCTCCACTGCCGCGCGTCCAGCTGCACACGACCTGCCAACTGCGCCTCGACAGCGTGCGCAATAGCCAGATCCAGATTGTCGCCTCCCAACAACAAATGCTCTCCCACAGCCACGCGATGAAACTGCAGCCGACCACTCTCGCCCGATCGCACATGAATCAAACTGAAGTCCGATGTGCCGCCCCCAATATCACAGACCAGAATTTTCTGACCCGGAGCCACAATCTGCTCCCAGCTCTGCTGATGAAAATGCACCCACGAATAAAATGCGGCCTGCGGCTCCTCCAGCAAAATCACCCGCGGCAATCCCGCTGCACGCGCGGCCATCACCGTCAACTCCCGCGCGACCTCGTCAAACGACGCCGGGATTGTCAGGATCACATCCTGCTGCTCCATCGGATGCTCAGCATGCTCCGCATTCCACGCCTCACGCAAATGCCGCAGATAACGCGAAATCGCATCCACCGGTGACAGTCGCTGCACATCCGTTGCGCCATGCCACGGAAGAATCGCCGCTCGCCGATCCACTCCGTGATGACACAGCCAGGACTTCGCTGATTCCACCATACGACCGGGAACCGAACGACCCTGATCCCGCGCAAACACGCCCGTCACACAGGCCGGCGATTCACTCTGCCACGGAAGACGAAAGGCCCCACTGCGAACGTCCTCCGCTGTGCCTTCGTAGTGAAAGGACGGCAATGTCTCCAGTCGCTCCACCTGACCGGGATTCACTATCTGCGGAATCGTGAAGGTATGAACGACCCCGTCCGCGCTGGCCGAGTCGATCCAGCACAGGGCCGAGTTGGTGGTCCCGGAATCAATGCCGATCACATACTTCGCCCCGACAGGCTTGTCAGAGGCTTCGTCAGAATTTGAAACACGAGCATCACGCGGGTCGGAATTCACGGATCTTGTCAATTCAGAAGCACAGCAAAATCCCAGTCCCCACGAGGCCGGAAGTCTGGGTAGACACGGGCTTGGCCGGATGACTCCTTCGCCCACGCCCCTATTCTAGAACAAATTTCCATTCCGGCGCAGCCAAAACCCCGCCGACACTCGGCAATCCGGCCAATCCGATGATTCTCCCCGCTCTGCTGAAATCGCGATGCGCGAATGACACCCATCGCGTTTCAGCCCCAATAGGGACGGTCCTGCAGTGCGGCCGGCGCGCGCCTGTGACGAATACCACACACACTCACCAATAAAAAACGCCATGCGTTCACAGGCCGCATGGCGTTCGAAAGACTCCGTTTCAAAGATCACTTATTCGCTTTTCTTTTTGTTCTTCCCTTTGCCTTTTGCGGCAGACCCTTTCGCGGCAGCTTTCGGTAGCTTCTCCTGCTGCTCTGCCGTCAGAATCTTCTTAAGCCCTTCGATCGCTTTGGCCGTGAAGGCCTGCTGAGTCTTCTGCAGCTCTGCCATCTTTGTCTTCTGCTCGTCCGTCAGCTTCAGCGCTTCGTCAACGGCCTTACGAGTTTCTGCGGGAGTCTTGCCGGCAGACTTTGCACTTTTCTGAGCTTCACGTTCGGCGGTCTTCTGAGTCTCCGTCAGAATCTCTCCGCGCGTCTTCTGAATCTTCTGAAACTCCGGTGCCAGCTCCTTATCCAGAGCTGCCACTTTTTCCTTCTGCTCGGCAGTCAGTTCCATCCCGTTGACGAATCGCTGTGTCGGCGCGGGCGTCCGCTTGCCCTTCTGTGCGGTCTTCTTTTCGTCCGCTGCTCCGGTCACAGAAAAGGTCATTGCCAGACCAAGACACAAAAGACTCTTCCAGATCTGCATCACTTCACTCCATGGGAAACGTCAGGAAACACCAATTGCGAATGCATCGTCAGCCGCAGCGTCTCGGCTGGTCGGCCCTGGCAGAAAACACTCTTCCGCCAGAACCAACGATGCCCGCCACACCGCGATTATTTCAGGACTTCTGTTTTTTAATGCGTTCCTCCCGCTCTTCCCTCCGCGAAGCTGCAGGCAGCGGCAAAATCGTTCTTATTTCAGGGCTTCTGAGGCTTTCTTTTCCGGCTCCTTGAGCACCGGAGGCCTCAAACGCTCTGGTGTGTCCGGAACCTGCTCCGTCAGAGTCCGTGATCCGTCTGCATGGTGCGTCAACAGAAAGGCATCGTAAAGCTCGCCCGTGGCTGTGTAGGCTTCATAACTCAACCGATCTCCATCCAGATGGATGATCTGATACAGCTGTGTGTCCTCGGCAACACGCGGCATAAACGGCGAACGCTGGACGTTGTACATCTTGGGACCACTGACCGAGACCACGTAAACTGTCCCGGAGAAAGCGTCTTTTGTATTGAAGCCGGTGGACAGGTTGGCCGTGGCCACAGGAGTCTCCAGGCCGGTTCGTCCATAGGTGTGGTCATGCCCCTGAAGCACCAGATCCACGCGGTGCTTATCAAGGATCGGTTTCCAGATTTCCCGCAGCTCGCGGTTGTCACGTAACTTCGCTGTGGAAAATATCGGATGGTGAAATGTGCAGATCACCCATTTCTCCGTGTTCTCCGTCAGCACTTTGTCCAGCCACGCCGCCTGTTCCGCGTGCTTCTCATTGCTGTTCATCCCGATCAGACGCACTCCCTGATACACCAGCGTAAAACAGGACTCTTCCAGTCCGGCGGGACCATTCATTGGCAGGGTAAACGACGGACGCCAGTGATGTGACAATCCGGACGTTTCTCCGGACATGCGTGCCTGTTCGTGATTCCCCGGAATTGGAAGATTTGGCACCATCGCGTTCATCCATGCTCCCGCGCCAAACCATTCCCCCCATTCCTGATCCGACTCTGCACGGTTAATCAGGTCTCCTGCGTGAATCATAAATGCCGCTTTAGGAGCTGTTCGCCATGCTTCACGAACGACCCGCGACCATTTGGAACGCAGGTCGTTCTGAGCATCGCCGAAGTAGATGAACGAAAACGGATCTGGCGTCGAGGCCGCCGTCCGAAACTGAAACCATTCGCTCCAGTTTTTTCCATCACCTACTCGGTAGGCGTACAGTGTTTTGGGTGTCAGTCCGGTGAAGGTGACGGAATGATAGTGCGCTGTACTGAGATCAGTCGTCAACGATTCAGTCACAGCGACAGAACGCGTTGCCGCCTGATCAAACGTCGGTCCGGCATCAGCAATCGTAATCTCCGCCAGTCCCTGCACAACTTCTGTCGATGTTCGCCATGTGACAGACTGTGTGGTCGCTGGATCGTCACTCCACGTCAGCACAATGCGATCCGGTAACACGGTGGGGCGATACACATCGGCTGGACTGGCTTTCACAACGGCAGCTGAGGCAGAGCCAGCCTGCTGCGCCGCCAGCCCCTGGCACAAACCCACCAGGACGATACCTGTCAATAAAATCCGGAAACACCAACGCGGAATATCAAAAATGTTCATTCCGGAAACTCCATTCAAACCCCGACGAAAAATCTGTGAGCCCTGGTGCTTTTTCTTTGACACCAGTCATCACGGTTGGTACCAGCAGAGTCATACCA
>CAIYBH010000332.1 GCA_903924405.1 uncultured Planctomycetaceae bacterium
CGAGCTCGGTACCGGCCTAAAAATCCAGACAAGAAACCGTTGGGGGATCCAGTGGTTCGAGAGCTGACGCCCAGCGAGTTGGCGAGGTTGAGGAAGATTGTGCAGAATGCGAGGGTTTAAAAATGCTGCACAGCGTTGCCCAACGGGGCGACACGAGACAACCTGCCCGGAGTTCCTGTCTTCCTGTTCGGGGCTCTGGTTGGCAAAACGCTGACGCTCCGACCACGAGGATAACGTCGCCGATCGATGGCTGGCCCCGGTTTTGTTTTCGGGAGGGCGCGTCTCCTGACAAGCCGCAAACCACGCCCGCGGCTCAGGTGGAACTTCGCCCTCCCGGTTGGCGTGGCCCTCCCGGTTGGCGTGGCCCTCCCGGTTGAGGGGCTTTTTTGGACATGCCTCCATTGTGGATGAACAGTTACTGGAGTGCGGTAGCCGGTGTGGAGTCGATTGCTGCGGCGATGTCGTCCGGTGTCAGGCCGGCTTCCTGGACAAGGCGACAGAGATCGACGGAGGTGTAGATGTCGAGTCGGCGAGTCAGCAGGGTTCGGTAGTGCTTGACGGTGCGTTCGGCCACGCCGTAGTTTTCGGACATCTGTCGATTTGAGAGGCCCTGAATGATGCCGAGCAGCATCTGTAGCTCGCGTCCGGACAGGCTGTCGATCATGTCGCGGCTGGCGTTTTGCTGGCCGCGTGAGATGCGTTCCTGGGCATCGCGGTCCAGTGCCCGGTGGATGGCTGCGAGTAACTCGGCGGTTTCTGTGCGTTTGGTCAGGAAGTCTTCCGCTCCGGCGCGCATGGCCCGTACCGTGGACGGGATATCGCCTTTTCCTGAGATGAAAATCAGCGGGAGCGGATTACTGGAGGCCGCGAGATTGCGTTGCAGCTCGAAGCCGTCGCGTGCCGGCATCTGCAGGTCCGTCAGGACGCATCCGGGTGCATCCTGATCCGGGCGGAGCAGGAATTCGGCAGCGGAATTCCACGTCGCGACGTTCAGACCATGGCTACGGAGACGCCGAGCCATGCTGCGCAGAAAGGATTCGTCGTCGTCGATCAGATGAACGGTCGGAGTCTGATTCACGTCTGGTTTTTCCGGGGGTGTACAGGAAACAGGAGTCGCACAGTCAGGCCGGTTCCGGGCTGATTCTGCAGCACCATCTGCCCGTCATGGTGTTCCATGATGGACTGAACAATCGCGAGCCCCATTCCGAGGCCCGTCGACCGGGTTGTAAAAAATGGCTCGGTCACGGAGCCTTCAATACTTGAATCGATTCCACCGCCGTTGTCAAGAATTGCAAGTTCAACGCAACTGTCAAACCGAGCGGGATCAAACGACGCAACGGGACGAATGTGTAGACGAATGCTGTCGGCCGGCGGTCGTTCACGAATGGATTCACCGGTCCGCAGCCCGGACGGAGGATCACTGTTTTGATCGGCAACCTGCTGCTGAATCGCCTGCATAGAATTGTTCAGCAGATTCAGAACGGCCTGCTGCAGCAGGACTTCATCACCGGTGATCATGGGGTGTGGCAGTTCGCTGGTGACCGTGATGCTGATACGCTGCGAATCCATGGTGGACCGGGTTAAAACCAGTACATTCTGCAGCAGATCGGCCAGGTTCAGCGGACGTTGCGACAGCTGCTGACGGCGGACCATGGCGCGAATACTGTCGAGCACTCGTCCGGCACGGCGGTCGTCCTCACCAATATCGTGAATGATGTCGCGTAGTTCGTCGAGGTGCTTTTCCGGTTCACGGCTGAGCAGTTGTTCGGCCGCTTCGATGTTATTGAGGATGGCTCCGAGCGGCTGACCAAGCTCGTGGGCGAGAGTGGCGGCGTACTGACCGAGCGTGGAGAGCCTTGACGCGTGCTGCAATTGCTCCCGTTGCCGTTCCATCAGCTGCTCGGCCGTTCTGCGTCGTCCCCTGGCGATCAGCAGGGCCCCGATCAGCCATGCCTGTGAAATGAAAATCACGATTCCGGCCAGTGTCTGTGGCCAGTATTGTTCGAGGAATCCGGGTTGCTGAAATCGCACCTCGGCATCAGTTGGAATGCGCGAGTCCGGAACGGAAAATCGATCCAGCATACGGGCGTCAAGAATTACCGTTTCTGTGAGTGTTCGATCCGAAACTGAGCCGTTTACAAAGAAATCCCTTGTCATTTCCGCCATCATCCGGCCTACGGTCTTCCCCTCAACACAGACGCCCCCCACGATACCTCGACCCAAAAATGTGTCCAGTCCGGCAATGATCGGATACTGCGTTTCACGACTCAGGTATTCAACAACGTCTGCCGGGACCAGTCGTTGTTTGTTGCCGTCCATGTGGACGCCGGAGTAGTAGATCACGGAGTCATGCGGCAGCTGCTTCAATCTCTGCGTCAGGTCGCTGATTTCCAGATCGATGAGCCCTTCAAATTCGATCCCATTGGCCTGAGCCTGCTCGCGAAACTGCGAAACTCGGGCTTTCATGTTCTGAATATGGGGGAAGCTTGTGCCAACGAAGGCTACCCGCTTTGTTGTCGGAAATAACTGTCTGGTAAGGTCCATCGCACCGGTGCCGATTTCGCCGTAGTGCAGTATGGCGACGTTCGGGATTGTGGCGTTCGGGTTGACCGCTTCGCCAAATCGTTCCATAGTGAGAATCCATGCCTGTGGCGCGATTTTTTCACGCAGGGCAACAAGCACTGGGAAGACGCGGGCGTTTGAGGCCACCAGGAGATCAAGGCGATTTCCGCTGTACTTTTTCTGCAGCCACGCGGTGGCTTCCTGCCCTGTTGTCTCGTCTGCCGGTGTTTGAGTCGCCTGCAGTCGCAAAAGATCGAGCGATTCGACGAAAACCTCAGGTGCGATGTCGGGATGTTCCAGAAAAAAAATACGGAAACCTTCCATGATTTCCTGAATTATCGGACGCGTGACGATCTGCTCGTCAAGGAACAGCACATTGGGACGGATGTGGGTCGTTGACGGGGCGGGGCTGGCAGGGACAGGCGGCTGGGCCGACGTCACTGACCGCAGACAGGTCAGCAGGACCAGCGAAACAAGCATCAGCAGGCCAAGCCGATCGGCGCTCGCGACACGCCGGAACGGAGCCTTATTCGCTGGTTGCTCTGCTGTTGCTTTCGACTGCACGCCTCTGCCCTACCCTTGACTGCGTCCCTGTTTCCTGTGACCGTAAGTTGTGTGTTGTCGCGGTATTCACGTGGCTGCTCTGCTGCACCAGTCTAACACCCCGTGCACGGTTTTTCGAACGGTTTCGGCAACGATTATCCAATACGCACGATGCAGTTCCCGGAATTACGGACTCGAGGACAGTCACGGTTCGGACCGTGCCATGTCGCGCCAGCTGGAGAGTGACTTTTCCGCTTGCCGGCTATGTCCTGCAAATCCGGGGATATTCCCCACGGTGCTTGCGGCTTTCAAACTGGACAGCAGCAGCGTTCCTCGGCAAACTTCCATTCCAGCGAACGGCAGGTGTGGATTGATCGCTTATTTTCAGTAATCAGGGCCTCTGTTGATGTCTGCCAGTGAGATCGTGAAGGAACTGGAGGCACTGGCCAGTCCTGCAATCAAAAAAGTGCTCCTGAAGCATGGCATTTCGGAACCAGTGCTGGGGGTCCGTGTCGAAGCGCTGCAGAAGATTCGGAAACGGATTCGCAGTGATTATCAACTGGCACTGGATCTGTATGCGACGGGGATCTATGACGCGATGTACCTCGCCGGCCTGATTGCCGACGATCAGCGCATGACGAAAAGAGACCTGAAGACGTGGGTAAAGCAGGCCACCTGTCACGCACTGGCAGGGGCGACCGTGGCGTGGGTAGCGGCCGAAAGTCGATTTGGCTGGGAGCTGGCGCTGGAGTGGATCGAGTCGAAACACGAGCACGTGGCGGTGGCCGGCTGGACGACGCTGGGATGCCTGGTGGGGATTCGCGAGGATGACGAACTGGATCTTATGACACTCAAGGCATTGCTGAAGCGAGTTGTGCGGGAGATTCACGCCGCGCCGAATCGAGTGCGTTATGCCATGAATGGATTTGTGATCGCAGTGGGCAGCTCTGTTCTGCCGCTGGTTGATCAGGCGCTGCAGTCTGCGAATGAGATCGGCGAGGTCTCTGTGGATGTGGGTGAGACGGCCTGCAAGGTCCCCTTCGCCCCGGACTACATTCGCAAGGTCGAGCAACGCGGGGCGACGGGAAAGAAACGCAAAACAGCAAGATGCTAAGGTGCCGTTGGATGGGGATGTTTTGAACCACGAAAGACACGAATCGAAGATGCATTTTGTGGGAGGGCGAGGTTCCACCCGAGCCGCAATACCAGGCGTGCGGCCTGGCAGGAGCCGCGTCTGTCAAAAAGGCCAGCGGTGCAGCGTGGGCCCACCGAGACGAAAACTTTGACGTGACCATCAGCAAATACAGATGCCTCGGAGGCTTCACACGCTCCGCTCGCCGGTGGGCTGGAGAACACTGGACGTACGTTTCGGCGGAGCGAAACGCGACGATCTTCTGGTTGAACACGGTTTTTGGCATTCCTGATGGTTGGCCGCGGTTTTTCGCCTCATAAGCCGCTTGTTTTGCGATTCAGCCGCGGAGCGGCGGCAGGATGTCGCCATGGGCGTCAGCCCATGGAATGCAGCGTGTTAACCGCGTCAAAGCCCCGACGGGGCGACACGAGTCGACCTACCCGGATTTCCCGTCGCCCATGCTTGAAACAGTGATCCGAGTTTCAGTGATCGCACAATGGCGGGCACGCATGTCGTTGCTTCGCAACTTCGACGTCTCCGTCGGACCGTACCTCGGACTGGCGTCCGAGGCTGGTGCATGGCATTGCTTCGCAATTCAATCGCAACACGATGAGCGAGTTGCAGAGTCGCAACGCGACGGTATGTGATAGCCTCGGATGCCAATCCGAGGTTACGCGGCAGCACGGAGTTTCCGAGTCGCAACGCGACGGCATGTGTGAACGTACCCCGCCCGGAGATCGGCCTTGAAATTGGCCCCCAGCAGTGGACCGGCAAATTTAACCCCTCTCGAAGCAGCCCGTCACGTTGTCGTCATGGATTGTTGAGGCCACGCATGGCCTTGCTTCGCAACTCAGACGCAACGGAGAAATTTTTAGCTGGGAATCGAGGTTGCAGGTCTGAGCTTGAGGGGCGAGGCTGACACTCCGAGCACGAGCACGAGCACGAGCACGAGCACGAGCACGAGCACGAGCACGAGCACGAGCACGAGGTGGGGGTGGATGCTGGGTGTACGTTTCGGCGGAGCGAAACGCGACTGTTCCCGCGACTAACACCTTTTCGCTATCCCAGCCACGACCTCACATCGGCACGCCAACCGGGAGGGCGAAGTTCCACCTGAGCCACGGGCCAGGTTTGCGGCTTGTTAGGAGACGCGATCTCCCGAAATCACGCCGACCGGGAGGGACACGCCAACCGGAAGGGCGAAGTTCCACCTGAGCCGGCAACTCGCGCCCCACCGTCCACCATCCCTCGTTCCTTGCCGGGCAAAAACGACGAGCTCTTGTTTACCCGCTTATTCCGGCAGTTCTTGTCCGTGAGTTTCCGGGCCCAGCCAGATCACGAAGACGCCCAGCAGGTAGATCGCCGCCATTAACGAGCCGGCTTTGGCGAAGCTGTTGTCGAATTCCTTCATCAGATTGACCGTCTGCAGTCCCCCGATGGCGGCCAGAATGCGGCCAAAGTTGAACGAAAAGCCCTGTCCTGTGGCACGGACCGAGGTGGGAAAGAGTTCCGGGAAATACAGCGGGAAGAACCCGTAGAACGATGCCGTGACGCCTCCGGCCAGAAAGGCGGCCAGCAGGAACTGAGTGTCGAAGGTGGAGTGAAACCGATAGAAGTAGACGGCGGAGAGAAAGGACCCCAGGCTGAGCACCGCGTACGTCGGACGTCGGCCATAGCGGCCGGCGGCAACCGCAGCCAGAATGGTCGAGACGATGGCGCCAAGGGCGGTGGCTGTCTGTGTGAGCTGCGCGGCATAGAACTTCTGCGCAGGGGCCTCGGCAGTGGCAGGGATGTCTGGTTTCAGTTCCCCTGCCCAGCGTGGAGCCCACTGCAGCGACCCCCATGTTCCCAGCAGTGCAATGCCAGCGAGGGTGGCGCCCAGCAACATCCGTTTCAGAACAGTGGATGAGGCCTGCTGGGTCAGTGCGCCTGCGGCGACCGTGCGCTGCAGGTACTGCCGCACCGGGAACAGGAATCCCAGCAGCGCCACCACCAGGCCGACCAGTGTGGCGATAATCGCTACAGATTTGGGGACGGCATTCGCAATTGGTGACCAGATCAGAATGATGCCAATCGCGGCAAGGCAACCAATCATGACCCCGATCAGATCGACGTTATTCCAGTTGGAAGTTTTTCCTGTGGCACGTTCTTCTTCCCAGCGCGATGATTCCGGGACAAACAGGCGAATGAAGAAGATGAGCAATGCCGGAAACGCACCCGTGATCATCAGAAATCGCCACGCGGAATTCTGCAGCAGGTTGTCGGCGGTGGCCTGTGACATGCCGATACCCAGCAGCACATTTTCGATCCCGCCAATCACCTGCGTCAGACCAATGCTGAGCAACGCGACCAGCAGGAAGCCAACGTTGGAGGCTGAACCGATGAGTCCCGCAATGAAGGCGCGACTTTTACCCGGCCAGATTTCATTCACCAGGGCGACTCCCAGGGACCATTCGCCGCCCATTCCCAGCGAGGCAATGAATCGCAGGACTGCAATGTGCCACGCTTCTGTGGCGAAGCCGCACAGCCCCGTCAGGACCGCGTAGGTGAAGATGCTGAGCGACATGGCTTTGACGCGGCCAATCTTGTCGCCGAGCCAGCCGAAGAAGACGCCTCCACTGGCCGCTCCGACCAGAAAGACGGCCATGATCACGCCGAACCACTGGTCAGAGATGGCAGGATCAGCCTCGGGCCCCAGCAGATCCCGCAGAGCAGGCTTCCCGATGAGCGGGAACAGACCCATTTCAAATCCATCAAACATCCAGCCCAGCAAAGCTGCGGCCAGAGTGGCGAATTGAGAGCCTCGATGCAATGCGGATGCGGGTTTTGCTGCTGTCATGGGTTCACTGCGGTCCGGGATTCGAAATCCTTCGAGTCTCAGAGATGGGAGACGCCGCCACATTCCTGATTCCCTCGCGATCTGAGGAAGGCTACAACAGATTCCTCCCGGAAACTACACTGAACGGAAAAACGTACGGATTGAGTCCGATTTTCGTTGATTTCCGTGGCAGAATCCGCAAGGGGACTGTGCTGGATCGACGGAGATCAGCCCGCACGGCCTGCTTTCGTCCTCCGAGGTGGTCACTGTGCGGCATCTGTACGTTCTGTTCGGCAGCATGCGTCGGTGGTAAAAGTGTTGCGGTGGTGTTCGGCTCAGAGGATGGCAGTCCGCGAAGACACATTCCGGTGAATTTCCGTCGTGTTTCCAAGCGGCTGGTCTTGTTTTTGTTTTTCAAAGTGAATTGTTGGCTATGTCAGGCACTGATTACCGGCTGATCATCGGACTTGAAGTTCACGTGCAGCTGAAGACTCGCACGAAACTTTTCTGCGGCTGCACAATCGAGTTTCGGCCGGATGATCCGAACACGCAGACCTGCCCGGTTTGCCTGGGGCTGCCGGGGGCCCTGCCGGTGATGAATGCCGAGGCATTTCGTTTATCCGTGATGACGGCTCTGGCCCTGAACTGTGAAATCGCCCGGGAAACCCGCTGGGATCGAAAACAGTATTACTACCCTGACCTGCCGAAGGCCTATCAGATCAGTCAGTATGACCAGCCATTCAGTGCGCGTGGCTGGCTGGATATTGCTGCCGATGATCCGGCTGCCGGACAGCGACGGATTCGGATCACCCGGGCTCATCTGGAAGAAGATGCCGGAAAAAATGTGCATGACGAATCCGGCCGTGGTGCAGACAGTCGCGTGGACCTGAATCGTACGGGCACACCGCTGCTGGAAATTGTCAGTGAACCGGATCTGCAGTCGGCAGCAGAAGCCCGGCGTTATCTGGAGTCACTGCGGTCCCTGCTGCTGTTTCTGGGGGTGTCGGACTGCAACATGCAGGAAGGCAGTTTGCGCTGTGATGCGAATGTGAATCTGCATCTTCCCGGCCCGGATGGCCAGACGATTGCCACGCCGATTGTCGAGCTCAAGAACATGAACAGTTTTCGCAATGTCGAACTGGCGATCGAATATGAAGCGCGCCGACAGTGGCAGCAATGGCAGAAGACAGGACAGAAAAAAGGGGATCTACCCAAACAAACGCGTGGCTGGGATGCAGAACGCGGCATCACCTTCAGTCAGCGTGAGAAGGAAGAGTCTTCCGACTACCGCTACTTTCCTGATCCGGACCTGCAGCCGGTGCTGACAACGTCGGAACAGGTGGACGCGCTGCGTTGTTCGCTGCCCGAAACACCCGCGGCAAGACGCACTCGCTTCTGTACGGCGCTGGGATTGTCGGACTATGATGCCGATGTGATTCTGGATCAGGGGCCGGAACTGGCGGCGTGGTTCGAAACAGTCGTGGAACTTTGTGGCGACGCCAAGACCGCAGCCAACTGGGTGACTCAGGATATCCTGCGCGATCTGAAGAGCAGTGGTCAGTCACTGGCCGAATTTCCAATCACGGCCGCGATCCTCGGAACATTGCTGAAGTGTGTGACGGCCGAACGGATCACCACGAAGAGTGCTCGCGATATCTATTCTGAGTTGCGGCAGCGTGCGGAAGCCTGGACGGCGATTGCGGCGACCGATGTGGACCAGCTGATTGTTGAGCGGAAACTGGAAATTGTACGCGACACCGGAGCGTTGGATGCGGCGATCGCCGCGGCCGTCGCTGCAAAGCCGGACGCCGTCCGCGATTTTCGTTCGGGCAAACAAAACGCACTGGGGCCCCTGATCGGCATGATCATGAAACAAGTGGCCGGCGCGGACCCCAAACAGGTCCGCGAACGGCTGATCAGTGCGGTGGCGGAGTGAGTAGTGAGTAGTGAGTAGAGGATAGGGGGGCGAGTCAGTCGGGGAGGACTTCGCTGAAGAAGCGGATCCAGTTGCCGTGCATGATCCCGGCAATATCCGCAGCACTGTAGCCGCGGCGTTCCAGCAGGTCGGCGATGCGCTGCAGGTCCCGGAAGCGATCGAAGTCAGACGGTGTCTGTTCGACACCGTAGCCACCGTCGAGGTCGCTGCCGATTCCCACGTGCCGCGCGTTTCCTGCCAGTTGGACGATGATATCAATGTTTTCGACCACACGTTCCAGAGTGACCAGACGCTCACTGACGCGTCGCACATAACCTGGTTGCAGCATGATGATGTCCAGTGCGACACCGATCACTCCGTCTCGATCAATCACCGCCTTGTACTGTTCATCAGAAAACTGTCGTTGCCACGGGGCCAGGCGACGGGAATTCTGGTGGCTGGCGTGAATCCGCCCGTTGAAATAGTCCAGGACCTGCCAGAAAGCGACATCGGACAGATGCGTCACATCGACGGTCATTCCCAGCTCTTCAATCCGTTTCAGCAGTGGGATGGCGTCCACGGCAAGTCCGACTTCGCAGGACGTGCCACCGCCGTAGCGATTGGCTCCGTAGTGGGTGAGTCCGATCGCGCGCAGTCCATGGTCGTAAAATTCGTCGATGGTGCCAGGCACCAGAATCGGGTCCGCGCCTTCCATGGTCTGGATGAATCCCAGCGGGGTGGTCTGGGGGTGATGCTGCCATTCGTTGCAGTGCGCTTTCAGATCATGTTTGGTGCGAATACTGCGGAGGTAGCCGGCGCGCTCCATGGCTCGGTGCCACGCGAGGTGCGCGTGGGCCATGGCATAACACGTCTGCGGCGATGTCCAGCCAAAGCTGTGGCTGATTTCCTTTTCCTGACGGGCCAGCAGTGTGGAGAGGCAGAGTCCCAGTTCAGCAGTGCGCATTTCGGGGAAACTGAGTGTGGCACCGGTGCGGCCGGGGTCAGTCATTCCCAGGGCTCGTTCCTGAGCACGCAGGTCATCGACTGAGCATCTGAGATCGCGATTCCAGTCAACACCATTCAGGGCGAGATCAAGGTGGGCATCAAACAGCAGCACGGTCAGTCTCCGGAGCAATCGGCAAGGGGGAGCAGGGTGAACGCGGCATTCAGCGTGTCGCCCGGTTGGATCAAGTCAGGCAGGGAAGCGATGTGTGCCACCAGGGCAAATCACGGATTCCCGAGCGACACCCGCGCATCCTCCCAAAACACCTTGTTTTTTCAACACGCTGGTGCAGTTTCCGGGAAATCCAGTGCTGAATTCCCATGAAGATGGGGGTTGGGGTGGCCGTTGGCGTTGCGCAGGCCTAATCTGGACCCGCAAGAGGGGTTTCGAAGTTGTGACCCCGAAATGGACGCTGCTGATCCGTTGTGTCGCAGGTCTCGCAGGATGCACGGAGGATTCTGCCAAATGCCCCTGATTCATGTGCCGAATCCGCTGTTCGAAGCGGAGCTGGAGGGGCTTCCGGGTCAACTCCCGCAGACTCTGGCAGAGTTGGTGGCAGAGCTGTCGCTGTTGTCGGGGTTGGCAGCGGCCGCGGAGGACGTGATTCTGGTTGACCGGCCTGTCCCGAGGGAGTTGTTGCCGATCAGCCTGCGTACCGGGCGTTACTTGACGGGAGCCGAGTTGCGGCGGGAGTTGAATTCCTTGTCGACGGCGGAACGGCAGCAGTGGCGACTCCAGCCCTGGGGCTGGTCTGCTTCGGCCCTTGACCTTGTGCGATCCCTCAGACTAACGCAGCCAGTACCGGATGTGAAAGCGGTGCGGTGGGTCAACACGCGGGAGTTTGCGGCGTCGCTGGACGTCACCGTGACGGAAACCGGGGAACTCTGCGAACCCCGTTTTGGCTGGCTCTGCCGCTCTGAAGCGGAAGTGCTTGCCGCACTGCAGGCCTGTGAACAGGCTGGGGATGCGCAATGGGTGATCAAGGCGAACATCAGCCATGCGGCCCGAAATCGGTTGCTCGGGGCCGGGGCCGTGTTGACCGCGTCGCAGCGGCAGTGGCTGCAGCGGCGCCTGGCGGCCTTAGAATGTGTGTCGGTGGAGCCATGGGTGGAACGAATTGCAGAATGTGGTCTGCAATGGACGATTGGTGAAACGCCGGTGTGCGCGGAGCCTGCTTCGATTGAATTCGTGGGCGCCTGTGCCCTGCTGACGGACCGTGGAGGCGAATACCGGGGCAGCGTGATTCGTCGGACGTCGGCCGCTGCGGCGTGGTGGAGACCGGCAGAATCTTGGGGGCGGCGGATCGCTGAGCAGGCGGCGGCCTGTGGATTTCGGGGACCTCTGGGGATAGACTGCATGCTGTTTCGACGCCGTGGTCGGCTGGAATTGCGTGTGGCTCACGATATCAACGGCCGTCAGACGATGGGGCGCCTGGCACTGGGGTTGCGAAACTGGCTGGGGGCATCCGACGTCGGCGTGTGGTGTCATCCGGCGACGGTGGCTGCGGAAATTCATCTGGAACGTCTTCGCGAAATTGCGGATTCCGGCGTAACAGTGCACAGCACCAGTCCGACGCACTGGGACGGCCGTGCGGCTCGCTTGCAGACATGCCTGTTGATCTCCGAAGATACAAAAAAAATGCAGCAGGCGGTCGCGACGCTGACCGGCCCGGCAACCGCTCGGAATTGCCTGCGGGAGGTCAGACCGCAGGACGAAGATTAAAGGTCAGAAAAGTGGGTCAGCTATCAATAGGGTCAGAAAAAGGGGTCAAGGGTCAGAAAAAGGGGTCAGGTACCAATAGC
>CAIYBH010000333.1 GCA_903924405.1 uncultured Planctomycetaceae bacterium
ATGCGAAAGTTACCCGTTTCCTGCTTGAGCCGAGCGAAGTCCAGTGGCCGTTCGGCAATCAGAACGATGGCCGCAGCCTGAACCGCTTCCGCCAGCTTTGTAGCTGCGGAAAGTATACGCTGGCATTCACGGGTGAGTTCCTGACGAATCATATTTAGAGTGTACGTCATCGATACGTGCGGTCAACGCATCGAAAACCTCTTTTCTCATTCGAATTTCTCATAAAAACTCGTTTATTGGCCGGGTTTCGGCAAAAATAGAGCGAAGGCTGCCGGGGTGGTGGGCAAATCCGAGTGGACGCAGTGCGTTGCATTTGCAGAAATTTCTGGATGTTTCCGGATTGGGGGCTCGGACGGACTGTTTTTTGGAGATAATACGGGCAGCCGCGGCGGGCCTCTGCGTTAATTAACAGGGCAGGCTGTCGGTTGTTCCCCCGAGTTGAAACCCGTTGTGAGGGAATTGATGGCTGTCGTTTGTGAACGCTCTTTTCAGGGCATGGATGTGATACTTTTTCAGGCAGGACGCGTCTGTGTCAGATCCTATTGAGTCAGTCCAGCAGGTCTATGGCCTGAAAAGGGCTCTGTACCTTTTGGGGGGCAGTCTGGCCATGCTGCTTGCGGCTGTGGGCTGTGTGCTTCCAGGAATCCCTGCGACGCCCTTCATCATTCTGGCAGTGGCCCTGTTTGCCAGGTCGTCGCCGTGGATGCACGGTTGTCTGTTGCGGTCCCGGGTTTTCGGGCCCTACATTGAAGACTGGAGAACTCATCGCGCTATTCGGCCGCATGTTCGTGTTGTCGCGGTGATTGCCGTGCTGACAGGGGTCGGGCTGACGTGTTTCCTGAGTCCTGTTGGTGTGCTGCTGAAGGCTTTGACAATTGTCGCCGGTTTGATTGGATTGATGGTTGTGTTTTGGCTGCCCGTGCGGTCAATCCCACGCGGCGGGTCTCCACGGCCGGTGTTTTCGCAAGCGGAGACAGCTTTAAAGTCTTCGGAGCGACGGATGAAGTCGGCGGAATGAGCGGTGAGTTGTGCCGTGCTCTGGCTGCCAGATGCGTCCGAAAAACGTGTCTTAACCAACAGCGACTTTCGGGAGCATGCAGGTGACAACGGCGTTTGAAAAACAGATTGTTGTGGCGATTACGGGTGCCAGTGGTGCTGTCTACGCGCTGCGGTTGATTCAAACGCTACTTGCCGCGGGGCGAAATGCGCA
The DNA here is from genome assembly GCA_903924405.1 of uncultured Planctomycetaceae bacterium. Taxonomy (GTDB): domain Bacteria; phylum Planctomycetota; class Planctomycetia; order Planctomycetales; family Planctomycetaceae; genus SXXK01. Next base: position 1,211 of record CAIYBH010000333.1, read on the forward strand.
CGTGGTGGTCAGTGGTGCGGCCAGACAGGTATTTCAGCAGGAATTGGAAACCGGGCTTCCTTCTCGGACGGGGGAGTGTCCCGAGTGGATGGAAGTGATTCACACGGTAACCGAAGGGGCTGGAAATGGACTCTGGAAGTTCCGGCCGATGACTGGTCTTCCGGGTGTCACCCCCGGGAAGGTGTTTCAGTATGGGTCTTCGGACTTTCATTCCAGTATTGCCAGTGGATCCAGCCTGACCGGGGGCATGGTGATTTGTCCATGTTCGATGGGCACTTTGTCGGCAATTGCGACGGGCGCGTCGACCAATCTCATTCACCGAGCAGCCGATGTTCACCTCAAGGAACGTCGTCCGCTGATTCTGGTGCCGCGGGAGACGCCGCTGGGGATTATCCAGCTGGAAAACATGGTCGCAGTTTCTCGTGCGGGAGCGACGGTTCTGCCGGCGATGCCGGGTCTGTATCATCAGCCAAAATGTCTGGGCGATCTGGCTGACTTTCTGGTGGCGAGAATCTGTGATCATCTTAAGATTCCGCACTCGCTGAGTTCTCGCTGGGGGCAGGCGGTAGAGAGTTAAGAGTTGATTTTATTGAAGGCAGTTTCATGGTGCGGGCTTTTCTGGCGTGTGCAGGGGCGTTGTATCTGATTCTGGCGGGATGGTGCGCGTGGAAGCCTGTTGAGGCAGCGAACACGGTGGGGCTGCAGCTGTTGCCGGGGTCCGGTCAGTCAGAGTTTCTGACTGTCTATGGGGGGTTGGAGGCCGGGCTGGGTGTTATGCTGCTGTTGCCGTTGTTCTGGCCCAGTTTGGTTCGAAGCGCCCTGATCAACAGCACTGTAATTCATGGATGCTTGTTGGTATTCCGAGTGGCTGGTTTTTTCCTCTTCAGCGGCATCTCCTCGACGACTAACAATCTGGCGATTGGCGAGGGCAGTCTGTTCCTGTGCAGTGCAGTACTATTGTGGACGTACCGAGGCGGTTCGCGCGAGGGCTCCCGCCGCGGCTCTCGGGGGAGTTCGCGTGGAAGCTCACGACGCAGTTCGCGGCGAAGTTCAGGGGTTTCGACGCAGGTCGAGGGTGAAGGGGAAGTCGGTTGACATACGAGGCTCGCGCGGGATCAGACGACCACCGGTGTGTCCCATGCGGAAGAACCGTCCTGCACGCCGACTTTCTGCGGCGAGTGCATTGACCGGGTAGCCAGCGGGATTGAGTCCTCCTGGATGATCGACGTGATAGCGACAACCTCCAAGAGACTGCTGCGTGGCAGAGTCAACGACGTCGATAGTGAGGGGAACGTGGACGCCGATATTGGGGTGCAGGCAGCCTGGAGGACGCCACGCGCGGTAGCGGACACCACCGACGAATTCTCCAGGAGTTTGTGTGGGCTGGAGCGGAACTCGAATCCCGTTGACCGTAATGCAGTGATTTTTGGAATACAGGCCCTGGACTTTGACCTGTAAGCGTTCGACAGAGGAGTCGACGTAGCGGGTTGTACCCCCGGTACCGGGCTCTTCTCCCAGGACGTACCATGGTTCCAAAGCCTGTCGCAATTCGACGTCAACACCGCCGGCCTGGAAGGTTCCGATCAGGGGACAGCGGAATTCAAAGTGAGTTCCAAACCATGAAGACTCCATCTCGAACCCGGCCGCATTGAGATACTGCATGACAGAATCCAGGTCCTGCCACAGATAGTGCGGGAGCATGAAGCGGTCATGAATGAGTGTGCGCCAGCGGATGAGTGGATCGCGTAAGGGTTTTTCCCAGAACGCCGCAACAAGGGCGCGGACAAGCAGTTGCTGCGCAAGGCTCATCCGAGGATGGGGGGGCATTTCGAATCCGCGGAGTTCAACGAGACCGAGTCTTCCGGCGGAATGGTCTGGTGAGAACAGTTTGTCAATGCAGATTTCGGCGCGGTGTGTATTTCCGGTGAGGTCTACGAGGAGGTTTCGGAACAGTCGGTCGACGAGCCAGTTGGGGATCCACCCGCGACCGGATTCCGGCACCTGTTCGAAGGCGGTTTCCAGTTCATACATGGCATCAGCGCGACCTTCGTCGACGCGGGGCGCCTGGCTGGTTGGGCCAATGAACAGGCTGGAGAACAGATAGGACAACGATGGATGATTGTTCCAGAAGCCGATAAAGCTTCTTAGAAGATCCGGGCGTCGCAGAAACGGGCTATCCGCGGGCACTGCGGCGCCAAGCACGAGGTGATTTCCGCCACCGGTTCCGGTGTGGCGTCCATCGAGCTGAAACTTTTCGGTTCCAAGTCGGCAGAGTCGTGCGTCTTCGTGGACGCCGTAGGTAATTTGTTTGAGGTGTTCCCAGTCCCTTGCCGGATGCACATTGACTTCAATCACACCGGGATCGGGCGTGACTTTCAGAATTTCGATACGAGGGTCCTGCGGTGGCAGATAGCCTTCGATGATGACCGGCATCTGCATGGATTCTGCAGTGGCCTCGATGGAGGCCACAAGATCGAGGTAGTCTTCGAGTGTACCGACCGGCGGCATGAAGACTCGCAGGCGTCCATCGCGGGGTTCGACGCAGAGTGCTGTGCGGACGACGGGCCCGGTGACAGCAGGAGATCCGGCAGCATCGCCATAGACTTCGGCTGCATCATCCATCAGGCCCGGGCGTTGCAGAGTTTGTTTCTGCCGTGCCTGTTTTTCAGGGCGATTTTCGCTGAGTCGGTCCTGGGCGTTTCGCCGCAGTTCGGTGTAGCCCGGAAGCGGTGCGCGGTCTGCGAAAGGATCGAGTGTGTAGACGTGGGGATCTGTGGAGCCGCTGATGGGTAAGGAATCCAGAGGCAGCCGCAGCCCGATTGGAGAATCGCCGGGAATCAGAAACAGTCTGTGGGAGCGAAACGGCCAGTAGCCGCTTAACCATTTTGCGTTGGTTTGCCACCAGGCCCGTGTGAGTGGAAGGACAAAGCCGGCGGGCTTATTGACGCCACGTTCGAGGGCTCGGCTAAGTCGTCGTCTGTCTTCATCGGCGTCGGGATCGAAATTGCGGAGATCGACATCGACTGGCAGTTTCTGTTCGATGTCAATGAGGTGGAACACATCTTCGAATGCTGGTCGGATCCAGTGTTCTTCGACCTGCAGTCTGGAGGCGAGTTCGCAGACAAACTGGGCAGCGACGTTTGAGTCAGCGACTTGTGCGACAGCGTCGCGGCGATTCTCGAGGTCCAGTCCCGCCAGCAGAGCTTCATTCTTCCAGATAGGCTGTCCGTCCTTTCGCCAGAGACAGGTGTAGGCCCAGCGGGGCAGTGTCTCGCCGGGATACCACTTTCCCTGACCGTAATGCAGCAGGCCTCCCGGGCCGAATCGCTGTCTCAGACTGCGAATCAGTTGATCGGAGAGTTTCTGCTTGGCCGGTCCGACCGCGGCAGAGTTCCATTCGTCGCCTTCCATGTCATCGATGGAGACGAAGGTGGGTTCGCCGCCCATGGTGAGCCGAACATCGGCAGTTTTCAGACGCTGATCGACGAGGTAACCGATGCGATCAATCTTTTGCCAGACATCTTCGGAGTACGGC
>CAIYBH010000334.1 GCA_903924405.1 uncultured Planctomycetaceae bacterium
CCGTGCTGTAACCTGATCGTCCATGAGAGGTGTTCCTTCCTGTTTTGTTCGTGTGAGAACCAACATTCTCAGGCAGGACACCTCTTTTTACATAGACCACTTTCTTCCATTTCTGCAGCGCATTCCGCAGATCGCACCCCTCAATTCGTTCCGGGAATAGCCGTCCTGCGTCGTAGCGTTGCTGGTAAGTAACGCGTCATTTCGCGTCTGCGTCGAGATAAACCGGATGTTGGCAACAACAGGCACAAACGCCCGTCAATCCAAAGAGTGAAAGTGAATCTTTGTAGAGGAATGAACCCGGAAATCACAACTGTGGTCGCGATAATGCAGTGAATCAAGACATGTTGTAACATACGGATCCGTACGTAAGGAAGCGATACTCTGAAGAATAGACAGAGTCCCCTGCTTCGGGTAGAGTCAGATTCGTCGTGTCGAGATTCATGTGCAAGCTGGGCTTTTTCCGAGGGTGTTGAAATTCAGAGGCTGGAGCAATTCTCGATGATGATCGCTGTTGCTTGTCTCATTCACACAAGTCAGCAATCAATTGTTTTTTAGTGGTCACCGGGCTTGTTCATTTGCTTGATCGACTCACGTGGCGGCGCGTGCCATGCCTCCTACGCCGGCATGACGTGCGGGGTTGGAAACGCCTGTACGACTACTGCGGTCAGTCCTTGTGTGTGGAGATAGTCGTGTTGCGCTCTAATGGGTAGGTCGGTTCGACACCTCTGTCTCGCGCTCAATGCCGTTGGATTGTGTGTTGTATTGGGGAGAAGGTTTGCGATTCGCTGGAATGTGGTAGTTCCGGTGGCTGAGTGCGGAGTGTCGGTGCGAATACTATCGTTTCCGCTGCGTCTGGCAGTCGCGGCGTTTGGAGAGCTTTTGTTTGAGGTTCGTCTGCGTCACTTTGGGGCTGAGGACGTTGTTATTACCGGTTGCGAGGCCGACTGTGGTTGTACCACGCCGATCGGGCTTCCAGTTGTACTGCCTGGGCATGCCGAGGTCAGCGTACCATTTCGTTTGAAAGGTGGTTCGGTACAGGGGCAGGTCACACACCAGGACATTCGATTCTACACCATGCCAGTTGTTTCCGGGTTATTCGCCCGCGTGGTGTCGGAGGTGCAAGCCGCCCCTGGGTCACTGTGAGTTGGGAGGAATTTCGAATGCTGCGAACCAGCCGCCATGCCCTTCAAAGTCAGGCCAGCGGATTCACCGTTATTGAGTTGCTGGTCGTGACGGCAGTTATCGGTCTGTTGATGTCGCTCCTTCTGCCCTCCGTGCAACAAATGCGTGAATCTGCACGGTGCACTGCGTGCATGAATAACATTCGCGAGGTGGCGTTTGCGTGCCACCAGTTTGAATTGACGTATCGTGTGTTGCCGCCCGGTCATTCGGGGCCCTCGAACGCCAGTTTTGATCAGATGCCAGAGGCGCAACGGACCGCGCAGCATCGCTGGACTGGTCATCTGGGGTTCCTGTTGCCGTATCTGGAACAGGACGCCTACTACCACTCACTGGATCCGGATCTATGGGTCCGCCATGCGGCAGGTGGCCCCGCGTGGTTTCTGCGTGCAAATACCCTCGATTTGCTAAAAACCACCCGCTTACCTGTATTTCAATGTCCATCTGATACGCAGTCGCCCGATCTGGGGTCGATTTACGCGATTCAGGATCCAGTGGTCATTGTCTCTGCTGCCAGCATAGGCAACGGCAGTACCAGCTACCTTGGTTGCTCGGGAAATCGTATCAGGAACGATCAGGGCCACTTTGGTGCGACTGGTGTTTTTTATTCCCAGTCACGTGTCAGCCTCGGTGACATCACAGATGGACTCTCAAATACGATTCTAATGGGTGAGGTTCTGGGTGAATCTGCAGAAGACAACCCGGATGACGTGCAGCAACGTCATGCGATTTTGTGCGGCGCCGCAGGACTTGACGGCTTCTGGAGGCTGGACGCAACCGAGGATCAGGGTCCTTCGTACGCCGTGGTTTTTCGCAGTCGCCACAATTCTTTTGTGAATATGTCGTTTGTTGACGGCAGTGTTAAGAAAATTCATTCGAGTGTGGACGACGTCGTGTTAAAAGGTCTGGGGAGTATTGCCGGCGGTGAAGCATTAAATCCCGGGTTTTGATCGCTCTTTGGGAAGTGGTGGATTAAACCATGCTGACAGCAGCAATTCTGGCGACTCTGGTTCTTGCGATAACGAGTCCAGTGTGCACTGCCGATGATGCACAACAACGGCTTGCCGAACGGAGAAGTGCACCGGATGACTGGCAACTACTTCTTGCTGGCATTCATTTTGACGCGACCGTCACTCAGTGACGAGCAAATGGAACTGAAGAAACCTATGAGTACTCGTTTGATCAGTCTTCCGCTGACATCTGGCGTCTGGATCTGCGGCGTGGCAACCGGGTGAGCTTAGTGCGTGACCATGATTTCTGGTTCTGCGTGACCGAAGATCATGAGGCGTGGCGCTACGATCGCCTTGGGTTTGACCTTCAGACCAGTTACAGTATCCCCGGGTCGCTGCAGGCGCAGAATACCCTGTTGGCCAGTGCCACCCATTTGCTGGAAATTCCGCTTGCGTCGTTTGTAAGGCTTCCCGACGTGACGTGGGAGGCAACTGAAAGTCCAACAAGACCAGAAAGCGAGCATCGGTTGCGGTGGGTCCTGACTCCGCTGAGTCCGGGCAGTCTGATGCCGGCCTTTGGCGTGATTGAATGGGTGCTCGACAACGGAAGACCGTTGTTGACACATTCTGAGTACTTTCCCGGTAAACCCTCCACAGAAGCACCGAAGGGTATTGTGGTGGACGTTTTTTACGAACGCCAAAACGGAAGGCTTCTTCCAATCCGGTCGACTCGTGTAGAAAGCGGTATTACTACGGACACGGTTCGCGGGGCAGTTCAGGCGGCTCAAACGGACCCAGCGTTTTATACCCCAGCGGCATTCGGCCTGGACCGCCCCGACAAGCCGTGGCAAGCGTGGCAAATCTGGATGCTGATCGCCGCGTGGGCTGGCGGTATTTCATTCGCCATCAGGCTCCGGAGGAGGCGTTTAAGTTCGTTCAGTAAGGTCCGCATCCCTTGATCGGCGCAGGAATCGCTAAACGCTGACGCCTCCGTGAGTCGCCTCGCGCTCCACCTCGCCCCATTCAGGTCGCTTTCGCTGCCAATTCCCGGAAACGAAGACCTTCCAGGCAACGAGCCGGATACAGCCCACCGAGTTCCGAGCGTCTCGTGAGACGCCATTCCGGGCTGCTCCTCGCCTCTCACCCAAACATCACGCCGGCGGGCTGGGCGGCCTGCCACTACTGCGGAAGACGGCAGCAGTGCGGACTGCATGGGCCGGCCTCCGGAGGCGGGCAGGCGGAGGTCATCGGCAGGCTGCCGGATGAGACACGTCCCGCAGAAACACTCATCAGTTTCTCCATCTTCTTTGAACCACACTCAGGACACGAAGGACGCTCTGTACGCGAAACGAGCAGTTCGACTTGCCGATCACAGGACTCGCAGTGGAATTCAAACAGTGGCATGTGCACACCCTGAAAAGAAATGATCTCACGGTCAGACCATAAGTCGGGACGCAACTGTCCCTTACTCCAATTTTGCCACATCAACCAGGCAAATCGGAGCATTTTGGGCCCCATTTACGGCATGTGGCAACTCTGGACTGTGGATTGTACCAGTGACGGCACGCAGCGGCCAGTGGTTGACCGCAGGGACCGCCTCGCGACAACTCCATCTGTGCATCCCGCTCATCGCGAACTTCCGAAATTGCCGCGATGTGCCGTCAATCAGCCGACCGGAGACAGGGAAGTGCTGGCGATCGCCGCCCCCCGGAAACTCGCCCGTGGGCAGAAGTAACCGTTCACAGCAGGGTCAGTTTTGCGGAATGAGTTTGGGAGCAGGTTTGTTGCTGAAAGCTGCCTTGACGGCATCCATGATATAGTCGAACGGTCGTTTGCTGAGGCGGCGGCAGGTTTCCGTAACCGACAGAATGACAGCGAGATTCTGACTTCCAGTTTTCTCTTCTGTCCCAAAGCTCAATTTTCGAAAAATGACCGACTTTCGCAGGGCCTGTTCCGCCGCGTTGTTGGCGGGCGACACTCCCGCGTGGTGTGCAAAGACAAACAGGCTGTAACACTCATTGCTCAGACGGCGACAGATTTCCGCAGTCTTCGGCTCGCTGCAAAGAGTACCGTCGTAAAGTGCATCCAGGATTGCTGCCCGGAGTCTGCGATAATGTTTATTAAATGTTGCCCGCTGAATCTGGTTCAACTTCAGTCGATTCCAATGGTGAATCAATTCCTGCCCGGATTCTTTCAATCGCGTGCCAATTTCGGCAGAAACATCACCACGATCGATCATCGCCTGAAAGTCTCGCAGCAGGTGAGCCCAGCAGAACTGACGGCATTCATCCGCGAGGTGGTTATAGGCCGAATAGCGATCGCACATCATGATACCACTGAAACCTTTGCCCAGTAGATGGTGAAACTCTTTACGCGAACGCGATGGGCGTACGGCAAACAACGTCGTCAGTTTCCCGACAACGGTCCACAACCAGGCTTTGCTGCCGTTCTCACGCCAGCCTGTTTCGTCGATGTTCAGAGCAGCGGAATTTCGAACGTCCGCCACGATGTCGCTACATCCCGTCTGGAGAGCCTTGCGTCCGATGCTCTGCAGACGGCTGATTTGTCCGTCAGACACTTTCAACTGAAACAGGTCCTGCAAAACTCCGGCAATCATTCTCTGGCTGAGCCTGCCAAAACTACTCAGTAGAGTGATGACCGACACGACTCCGGGCCCAAAACACCCACGTGGCACTGTGGCTGGCAATTGTCCGCAACAACGGCGCCCGCAATCCGGACACTGGAGCGTATGAACCTTTTGTTCTGTGACAATTGGCTTAACCGGGGGGAGGTCCGTTACCTGATGGCGCTTTGGATCCAAGTCGTTACCGCTGAGCCGCGAACCGCAATCTGTGCATGCCGCCGGGCGATGATGCACCACGCGATCACACGCTTCGGTCGGAATCAGGGGGCGAGTCGCTTCAGGTGCCCGGACTGACCTCCGCGTTTACGTGCGGATTCAGGCCTTACGCTGCTCACAGGTTGCTGCTGCGGCCCGTCGCTGGATGGAGGAAGCGACGAATTTCCGGAGTTCATTCCAAGTCGCCGCTCGAGTTCCTTGAGCCTTTTGACCAACATCAGAAAACAAGCGCGTGCCGCAGGCCCACTCTGGTCCCACGCCTCCTGAGGAATACAGTCTGGGTTGATCAACGTTCCTTCGCTCATACGCGAAGAATGTCCGAATTCACCAATTCAGAAAAGATCAATTCTGTGAACGGTTACCCCCCAAATTTCCAGCTTTGACATGCGGTCGCAGTCGCCACGGGTTTCTACAGGTAGGAAAGCGGAACAGTTGGGGGCAGCCGAGCAGCAGCGGCATGCTACTACTCAGGACGCATTGGCGTTCGCCTGTCACGGCGTCCAGATTGGAACACGTACAGGTTGAACACCGGCATCATGTTTTTCAGGAGCCTTGTCGGCCGTATTCCGGGGCCACGGTTCCGCAGCGAATAGCAGTTCCGCCCTGGGAAGAGACTTTACAACGCGCATGGAACTGGAGGTGCTGGAGGGCGACCAGTGAATGCTGTGTTGAACATTTCCCGGCGTGCCCCTGGAGTGGTTTCCGACACCTCGGCCGGCCCGATCCTTTTCGTACAACGTGGCAGAACCTTGTCCTGCAGGCAAACGTGGGATCAGGAACGGCGCATAAGTCGGCTGCGAAGATCCGCGACCAACGCCTGCAATTGCTCAAGCGATTGATTGCGTAAGCAGGCGTCGTCACTTATTGGGTCCCCATTCAGTTCCTGCAGGGTTTGAATCAGACTGATTCGCCCCATGAGCGCTCCTTCGGCTCGTCCTTGCTCCACCCCCAACTGCATTCCTCTCTGCATACCCTGCTGCATACCCTGTTCAATGCCCTGTTCAATGCCCTGTTCAATGCCCTGCTTTAAACCCTGCTCAAGGCCCTGCTGGATTGATGATTCCAGAATCCACTTTTGATCCCGAAGTGCCTTCTCTCGCGCGTCGTACATGGTTTTATCCTCAGTAATCCTGGCGATCCGTTCGATTGACTCAGTGGCCCGCCAAAAGGCGAGATCGGGAAATAAGTGTTTCAGTGTCTCGGCATCATACTTGTGAGCATTCAGCAGCCAGTACAACCAGCGATCTAACGGGCTGGCTCCGGACAAATCGCTCTCCCGCAGATTATACCATCCCAACTCCAGCGTGTGAACTTCCAATGTCTCTTCAAGGCACCGTCCTGTCTCACGGTCGGTCAGGCGAAACGCATGATGGACCCGTGCAGAATCGGCCCAGAGCCGTCCCTTGAGGAGACCAATGCAATACACAGGCTTGAGCAGCTGGTAATTCTGGCCCGCTCTCATCTGCCCGGCAAAGACCTCGCAACCATAGAAAACCATGCGTTTCGCGAGGCCCGGCGTCGTTGTGACCTGCATCTCGATGTCATAGACAGCGCCCTCGCCGTCAACGGCCCGAATATCCAGAATTGACAGCTTGTCGTCATGAAAATCCTGTGGATTGAATGGATTTTGCGGCGCCACATTCACAATCGGCACCCGGAGTTTCAGTATCGCGTTCAGTAGACTGACCAGCGCCAGTGTATTGCCAGGAGTGCCGAAGGTTTTTTTGAACGCGAAGTCATTCGTGGGGCGAATGCCGATGGGAATCATGCTCTGCCTGCCTGTGGCTCTCAGCCCGCTCACGACACACGTGAACAGAAACTATAATGAAGCGTGTTACTCCATATCACCCTACAACGCATTCCTCGCAGGCGCGGCCTAAATCTCCAGGATTTTTCAATTCAAAATCGCTAAGCGGCCCGGAAGCCTCACCGGCTTTGCTCAGCAACGAAGAGAGCGTCGCGCCGGGCAATTTCCTTCGCCAGCTTCGGGGGCTTCGAATTCCAGCCAGTTCCATGGAACAACAAGTCGGTCGGTTTTGCGCAATTCAGTCTGCATGCCACAGTCGCGCTCTACCCGGCTCATTTTTCGCGTTGCTTGTTGGCCTGATAGATCTCTTCCATTTCAATCAGGCTCACTTCGTCCATGGAACGGCCAGTGGCTTTGACGGCCGCTTCAATCGCCTGAAATCGCCGCGAAAACTTGGCATTGGTCTTCCGCAGGGCCTCTTCCGGGTTGATTCCCCAGCGACGGCCGATATTCGCCAGCACAAACAGCACGTCCCCCAATTCAGATTCCGCCCGCTCACGAGTGGCGGCGTCGACGATCGGAGTGTCCGGTAAACGCTCCGTCCGGACGTCCGCGGCCACATACGGAATCTGCTCGGTGCCAAACAGTTCCACAGCAAGTTCCGCCGTCTCTTCCTGAAGCTTGTCAAACAGCATGCGTCGATCCGGAAAATCATAGCCCACCGCGGCTGCACGGGCCGTAATCCGTGCCGCACGGGCCAGTTCCGGAAGTGTCACGGGAATGCCCTCCAGACGCGAAGCCCGAGCCGGCTTTTCCTGCTGTTTGATCGTCTGCCAGCGCGTCCGGATCTGATCAGTCGTCGCCCCCTGCTCGTCGCCAAAGACATGCGGATGCCGGCGAATCATTTTGTCCGTCAGCAGTCGCACGACTTCTTCCAGCCCAAAACGGCCCTCGTCCGCCGCAATCTGGGCATCCAGGATCACCTGCAGCAGCACATCCCCCAGTTCTTCCCGGATGGCGTCGTTGTCGTCTGCGTCAATCGCCTCCAGCAGCTCATACGTTTCTTCCAGAGTGTAGGGCTTGATGCTTTTCAGCGTCTGCTGCCGATCCCATGGGCAGCCCTGAGGAGACCGCAGGGTCGCAATCACCTCGCACAGTCGCTGAAACTCCGGGAGCAGGCTGGAAAAATCAGGCGGCGTTCCCGGCGACGGAGTTGTCATGAGACGATTTCCCGTTTGGCAAGTGACCAGAGCGTGTGCGGAGCAACTCGACAGCTACCAGAGCTTCCACCACGGCTGTGCAGGTCGCCGGGGCGGAGGTGGAGGCGCTGAAAATCCCTGGGGACGGCGAACGGACTGGGACTGCAGCACTTCACCTTCCGGAAGCAGCAAGCAACTCAGCTCCCCATCCGCCCCCGCCCCGGTGTCCACATTGACCATGCCCTGGGCAAACTGGACCTGCGGAACTGGGACATGGCCCACAATCAGCGGCACCGGAGCATCCATGGGTGCACCCAGCAGCACGAAATCCTTGGAATACAGCCATGGCGGATTGGACAGGGTGTAATCGCGTTGCCGCAGGATCCGTAGCTGAGTGTCGAAAGGCAGATTGCGATCCATTCCGGCATGCACAAACAGAAAATCGGGATGTTCAATACACCACGGCAGATCGGCCATCACCCGTTTGTGCGTTTCCGGCATCGCTGTCTTCAGAGCATCCAGGTCCCCGTGTGGCACGCCGTAGGACGCAAAGGTAGATTCCGAATTGTAATTCTGAATCCAGCGACCGGCGAAATCCAGATACGGAGGTGCCGGCAACAGCCCCAGAGCCCCCATCATCGCAAATTCGTGGTTGCCACACAGCCATGTCACCTTGTCGTGCTGCGACTGCAGTTCAAAGAAGATCCTGACCGCCCCGGCAGAATCCGGACCGCGATCCACCATATCACCGATAAACAGAATCCAGCGTTTTTGAATATCGGGCAGCCGCGCCAGCTGGCCGATGATCTGCTTCAGTTTTGCGGTCTGCCCGTGAACATCCCCGATCACCGCCACGGGACCATCGATACGCTGTGGAACTGAAGCCATAAAAACAGAACTTTGGCAATAGCATTCGACCCGCAAAGTGACCCCGTTGGGCGGTCACGATGCGTATCCTGCGAACGCGATGTTGACGACAAAAAACGACACCCCTCCCGAGTGACATTTTGAAATTCTACCCGCCCCACCGCCGATCTCCAACTGCAACAGCGGGGGCAGAGAAAGGGCGTTCCTTGGGCTTTTTGAGGTTCTTTGGGCTTTTGGGGGTTCTTTGGGAGGGCGAGGTTCCACCCGAGCCGCGCGTCAATGGTCGGCAG
>CAIYBH010000335.1 GCA_903924405.1 uncultured Planctomycetaceae bacterium
ATCTCTCGCAGACGTTCGATCCGCTGAGTCTGGCTCTGTGGAACACCGTCTCCCGTTAACAACTGTTTCAGTTCTGCCTTCTGTTCACAGGTGGCGTCCTTCAACGCCAGAGCCAGCAGAACCGTAGGACGCAACGCCGCCGCATCCTGGCCAGCCACCAGTTTATTGTCCGAATCCCCCTGCCAGTCTTTCAGGTCGTTCAGCACTTGAAAGGCAACGCCCACATGCCGACAAAACTGCCCGACCAGATCCGTTCGAGCCAGCGGATGGTTGGCCAGTCGTAGCCCCGCGTACAAAGCCGCTTCGAAGGCCGGTGACGTTTTTAATGCATAAATCTGCAGGGCATCCAGCGGAGTGAGATTCCAGTCTGGCGATTTCTGAAAGGCCATCTCGGCCCCCTGACCATCACACAACCGAATGTGAGCCGTGGACATGCTGTTCAGCACATCCAGCGCTGCGGCAGAGTCATAGCCGGCAGCCGCATGAATCAGTCGGTACCCCAGTCCGATCAGGTAGTCACCAATGTTGATCGCGTGACTGGCCCCGAACTGCCGGTGCAGAGTCTCGCGGCCATACCGGTACTGGTCGTTGTCCTGAATGTCGTCATGCACCAGCGACGCTTTGTGGAAGGCTTCAATCGCCATCGCCACCTGAGCCACTGCGGCGGGAATTTCTGGTGTGGCGGCCCCGGTCGTCAAGGTCCCGGCGCCCCCATTGGCACCGGCCGCCGCATACCATGCGGCAATCGTCATGAACGGACGAAATCGTTTTCCACCACGAGCCAGCCAGTCGTAGGCAACGTCTTCCGTGAACCCCAGCGGCGTCCGACGACGTGCCGGATCCACCGTCCGCACGCGCGGCAATAATGTCTCGATCCGCTCCTCAAACACGCCGGCTGTTGCACGCATCAACGGGATGTAACTGGTCGTCGGCTTTACAGGCAATGGCTCGTACTTGTCCAGCACTTCCCATACCCACGATTCGTCCAGCTTTGTATTCAGACAGTCCCCGGAATGCAGCGGGGTGGCATACGATGGCACGCCGGCAATCAGAACCTTGTCGATCGCTTTCTCAAGCACGTTCAGACAGGCGACGCCGAGGATGCCGTCGATATATCCCGACACAATAATCTTCAGAACAACCGGCGATCCCTCAGCCACCAGCACCTTGTAGCCCAGTTGCTCGGCACGGACCTTGTAGTCCGCAATCGAACACGCCCCGCATCGCTCACAGTCCAGGCCAAACTGAGTGTACTCGGCGGGACACCCTTCGGCATGCTTCAGACAGTGCGGCAGTAGCAGCATTCGCCGGTTAAAAGGGATGGCCAGAAACTGCTGCTTCCAGAAGGCATTGCCAATCATCACCATGGCAAAACCGAGGTACTTCTCGGGCAGGTCCATCTGAGTCAGCAATTGCCGGCCGTACTTTTCAAGTTCATCCCGAGTGAACGCGCGGGCTCGATCGAGGCCACGGGAAAACTCCGCGGCCGCATCGCGGACCTGCTCACGCAATTCCAGAGTCTCCGGGACCAGTTTCAGGTGCGTCGTACTGCGACGCTTGCCCTTCTTCTTCACCGGCGTCGGATCGTCGTCGTCCGAGATCAACGGCTCCTGCGGAAATTCCGGCCGCAGCGGTTCGTCGTCAGTCAGATCAGTCTGAGCATGCACAATTGACACTCTGGTATTCTCCATCGATGGCCGATTGTCCCTGTCCCACCACCGCTCTGGACAGACCATCAACCGGCAATTGCCAGTTCAGTGCCCGTCACGATCTGTGGTCCATTCAGACAACACCCGTTTTCAGCGCCTCGGTTTCGTCTTTTGTCCTGATGTTCCGCAGACTCACCGCCCGCGGCCCGCTTGATCCTTGCCAGTTTACAGTCACCGCAGTCCGCTTACAGTGGTCACCCAGGTTGGCCCGGCGAGCCGTGGTCAGATGCCGGCGACGACGGAATCTTAGTCAAACCAGAACCGTTTCGCACCAGATTCCAGCGATTTAACCCCGAGACCGTGAAGATGACTGGATACAACTCCTCAAAATACCAGAGTTTTGCGAAATAGAAACCAATCGGGCTGGGACCTGTCACCTTTCCTGTCTCAATGCTCTCCGCCAACCATGCGGCCCCCCGATCCGTCGCAGCTTCAGCACCCGGTATGCCCGCCAGACATTCCACCGCCAACGCCGTCTCTTCCACGGTGCTCGTTATCCCGCGTCGGGCCGACCACCCGCCGTCGTCGTTCTGATTCCGCAATAACCAGGTTACGGCACGTGATACAGCCAACTCCGCCTCTGGTCCACTGGCCACCAGCGCCCGCAAAACCCGCGTGGTGCCATACAAGGGATTTTCATCGTCCTGATTGTGCTGATTGCCAAACCACAACGGCAACCATGTCCCATCCGAACGCTGTTGCCGCAACAGAAACCTGATCCCGGCACGCCGCGCTCGCTGAACACGCTGCAGTAGGTTCGAATCCTCCGCCCCCAGTCGCTGTTCCCAAAGCCCAAAGGCACGCAGCACATGCGCTGTCAGGTCGCTGGAACTGCGGTCAAAGGGCAAGGCCCCCCAGCCACGACAAAACGTGGGCCAGCCGCCATCCCGATTTTGCAGGCCCAGCAGCCATTCCACGGCCGCACCCAATGCCGACCGCTCCACTTCACCATAGCCTTCGCCCGAACCACGCAGATTCAACAGCGCCAGCATCGCTCCCGGTGTGTCGTCCGCATCCGGGACTCCACCCGGTAAGTCCGTCCATGACCAGCCTCCCGGTGCCGCCTGAGTGTAGGGATGCACGTTCCGATATTGCTGTCCCAGTAACCACCCGCGAAGGATTTCGCGATCCGGTTCTCCGGATCTTTCAGCGACATTCCCGCTCTCACTGCCACTCAATGCATTCACACTCAGCGTCGTCACCCACGTCGCCAGATTCGTGTCGATCGGCCAACTGCCATCCTCACGCACCGATGCCTCAATAAACTGCAGACATCGACGCGTCACCGGATGCTCCAGCAGGTCGCACCCAATCAGACTCATACCGACAAAGCTGGTCAGCGGCGTCGCTTCCAGAAATCCGCCGTGCTCAGGCTGTATGGTTTCGAGGACCCGCAACGATCTCGCTATCGCCCGACGCCGAATCCAGCGGACAAGCGGGTTCCAGTGTCCCTGATGGCGAAAAATCACCTGCCCAATCGCAATCAACGCCGGCAGAGCATAACTGACCACCGGCATGCTGACCGCCGCATAGTACCGATGCGGTATGCAGGACAGTTCAAAGGGCAGGGGAATGACCGACTTCCAGTCGACAATTCCGGCGAGTGCACAGTGCGTCAGAATCGGCACCGAAAATGTCCGATCCTTTCCGTACCGCTGCAGCACCGCCGCCACGCCACCAGCCCGCTCCACGTAGTCCCGGGACCGCCGCCACGCCTCGCGCCATGACTCATTGCGATGCTCACGCCCCCCATCACTGGCAAGGTGAAACACGGCATAGGCCAGCATCGAGGTGGAAATGTTGCTGAGACTTTTTGTGGTGTCGCCCCAGCCACCGTCCGCGTTCTGGTTTCGTGCCAGCCAGTCGAGTCCAGTCTGAGTCAGTCGCTGCCAGCGGGCAATCTCTGCTTCGTTTTTGCTGGCTCCCGCCGCTTTCGTCAGGGCCATCACCGCGGTTGCGGTGGACAAGGCTGATGTCGATAGACAACCGGTCCACCAGCCACGGTCATTCCGGGACCGTAACAGCAGTTCCCGGACCTGTTGAAATGCCGCCGTCGTTCGCGCGGGATCCATGCTGACGTCGCCCCCTGTCAACTCTGCCGAGGTTAAAAGCGTTCGCAACTGACGCTTACGCCCGACCACGCAGAACGCTCAGCTGCCCTCTGCGGCCGGCTCTGCCGGTATCCCTTCCACATCAGGCACAACACTCGGTGCTTCCGGATGCAGCAGAGCCTCCTCGGCCCGCATTTCTTCAAGCCGACGAATGATCAGTCGGTTCAGCTCCGGAAGCCCTTTGCCGGTTACCGCAGAAATCAGGAACACATCTCGTCCGGTGACCTCACGCAACAATTCCGCACACGTCGCGGCGTCCGGAAGCTCCGCTTTCGTGACACAGATAATCTCCGGCCGTTCTGCCAGTGTCGGGTCGTAAAGCCGCAGCTCGTCCCGAATCCGAGTGTAGTTGTCCAGCGGATCACTCATGTCCGCAGGCGATGGTTCGACGAGGTGCACCAGCAGCCGCGTTCGTTCCACGTGCCGCAGGAACTCATGGCCCAGGCCCGCGCCGGAATGAGCCCCCTCAATCAGTCCAGGAATGTCCGCCAGCACGTACTCATGATCATACCCGACATGCACCAGCCCCAGATTGGGGTACTTGGTAGTAAATGGATAGTCGGCGATTTCCGGCGTCGCCCGGGAAACGCGACTGAGCAGAGTGGACTTGCCGGCGTTGGGTTTGCCCACCAGCCCCACGTCGGCAATCATCTTCAGCTCCAGCTGAATCTCACGGTATTCGCCGGGGTGCCCGCCTTCGCATTCTCGCGGTGCGCGATTGACGGAATTTGCAAAGCGTTTGTTCCCTTTGCCGCCGCGCCCCCCCTTGGCCACAATGACCGAATCACCGTGGTTCTGCAGGTCTTTCAGCAAATGTCCATGCTGGTGATCCTTCACGAGCGTTCCCGGCGGAACCAGAATCATGGTGGGCTTGCCACATTTGCCGGTGCACAAGGCTCCCAGCCCATGCTCGCCGCGTTCAGACTTCCAGTGGCGATGCCCGATCAGGTTGCCCAGTGAGCCCTGGTTGCGGTCCGCCTGAATGATGATGTCTCCACCATTGCCGCCGTCACCACCGTCCGGGCCACCACGCGGGACAAAAGTCTCACGACGGAAGCTGCTGCATCCATTGCCACCGTCACCAGCTCGACAAAACAAAATCGCTCGATCTGCAAACATGAAATCCCCGAACTTCCCGCGAAACACCAGAGTCCCGACGCGGAGCCCATCACGGTTCACTCCGTCGCCGGGGTTGCGTCCTGCGACGAATCATAGCAGTTTTCCGGGCAAGCATGCAGTCCATCGCAAAAGTTCCGCGCACAAAAAGGGGTCAGGTCTCTTTTTGGACTCCCCCAAGTGAGTCAACGGCCCTGTGGTTGGCCTTGCTGCGCCGAAGTCACACGCGTCAGATTCTCGGTGAACTGCTGCAGATTCATATTGTCCAGCCGAATCCCGGCCTGCTCAAACATGCCACGAACTCGTCGGCTTTGCTGCCATTCAGCCGCTTCAATGATTCCGTTGCCGTTCTGGTCCAGCCGCGAAAAGTAGGACGGTGCCATCGCCGCTTCACCACCACCGTTACCGCCCGGTGCTCCACCACCAAACGGAAATCCGCCGGGTTGCGGTTGGCCCGGTTGACCATTGGGTGTCCCGTTGGGGGCCTGTTCGCCGGCTTTGACTCGGGCCGGTGTGGCACTGACGATGGTCAATCGCTTACGAGTTTCCCCGGCCGACGCAGCAACCGCCTGTCCGTTGGCCGCTGCGGCCGCGACTTCCGCTGCCTGCAGCTCTTCCGGCGTCAGAAAGCCATCAAAATCCGTGTCCATCGCTTCAAATTGCTCAATCTCTGCACGACGCGTCATCATCCATTCGTGCATTCCCAGCTGGCCATCATAGTCCACGTCCACCTCGGCGTACGCTGGAGGCAGAGACAGAGTGACTGGTTTTCTGGGTTTCATCCGATACGGCGTGAGCGCCTTCGGGCGCTGCCCCTGAGCATTGGCGTTCGGATCCCCCGGATTTCCACCCGGTCCACCGGAAAACCCGCGACTCATGTTGTTCCGCATGTCGTCCAGTGACATGCCCGCTTTCAGCTCCACACCGCGGGCTTTCATCATGTCCCGCACAAACGACGGCATGCGGTCCAGTTCCTCCTGGTCAATCTGCCCGTTGCCGTTGGAATCCATCATCGAGCCAAATCGGCTGCTCCGATCACTGCCCGGAGGACCTCCGAAACCACCTGGAGGTCCGCCAAATCCGCCGCCAAATCCCCCCGGAGGGCCACCAAAACCGCCTGGAGGTCCGCCGAAACCACTTGGAGGCCCACCGAAGCCGCCGCCACCAAAACCCATCGGAGGACCGCCACCACCGCCCGGAAAACCGCCGAACATGGCACCTCCGCGGTCGCCTCGACCTCCCCGATCTCCGCGGTCACCACGATCGCCTCGGTCTCCGCGACCTCCAAACGGGTCCTGTCCGGAAGCGGGCACGGCGGCCACCAGCAATCCTGCAATCGCCGTCAGTGTGAACAAATGTTTCATGGTCCATGATCCCGGATGGTTTTTTTGGAGGCGATTCGGGGTTGCTGCTGCCAGTATTATGGTCTCAAACACCGTCTGACCTCCTCTGATTCGGGAATCTTTCCAATTTTCGCAGACTCCCACGCCATAATTGTGGGTTTGAAAGCGAATAACCCCATAAAACGTTCGCAGCAGGTGCAGTCCCCCGGACCTGTGCGTGGCGTCCCCGTTTCAATCGGTATCTTCTTTCCGCAGGCAGCAAACTTGAGGATTTCCGAGGGATCCGGGGGGAAGTGGTCATGACTTGCGGGCTGTTGTGCGAAGAATACACAGTTTTCTCAGCCTGCAGTTGTGAAATTGTTGTCGTTTGTCAGATGACGGTGCAAAACTCTGATTGCCCGAATTCCAAAGTTTCCCGGTGATTGCCGTCGACAGACCCTGCCACGCCGGGATGTGTTTGTCGGCCACAGTGATCATCGTGCAGAATCCCCGGACTTCAGCAGTTTCCCCCGAACATCGCCAAACAAATCTCCCGACAGGCGGGTTTTCTGCGGATTGTAAGAAAGTCGACCATGAGCAAGTTGCGTGGCATCTCTCTCTGGCTCTGCACGATTCTCGTGCTGCAGGTTCTCTCGTCCACAGCGTCGGCACAGTCCAGCGGTCGGACGGGATCAGAAACAGATTTGCTGCGTCGTGAGGACGTCCAGCAGGAATTGGGGCTGTCCGAATCCCAGAAGACTCAACTGACCGAGGCCGCCGCAGCCGGAACGCCTGGTAAGGAAATTTTCGACCCGTTTCTGCAGCGGATGAAGGACACGAAAGACGAGGCCGAGCGGACAAAGATTCGCGAAGAAATGCAGCAGGCGATTCAGGCCGCACGCACTTCTTCCGGCGGCAAGGCGCTGACGATTCTCGACAGTCGCCAACTCAAGCTAATCCGCACAATTTTCATCCGCGAGGCTGGGGTGCGGGCCATTTCTGACTCCCGCGTGGCGGCAGATCTCGGCTTGACCGACGAGCAGAAGAAGCAGCTGGAAGAGGTCGCAACAAAGTCCCGCGAGGCTTCCGCGGCTCTGGGATTCAACGCCACTCCGGAACAGCAGCAGGCGTTTCGCAAAGAGTGGGACGAAAAGTACCTCGCAATTCTGACGGCCGAACAAAAACAGAAGTGGACCGAGCAAGCCGGCCCGGCGACGGCAGCGGTTGTCAATGCTGCTGGGCCACCAGCCACGTCTGGTGCCTCGGCGATGACAACAGCCGACGGAGAGGCTCCGCCAACCGGTGCCGTGGTGGTGTCCAGCTTTGGTGCCGCGGCAGAACCTGGTCAGCGGGCGGAAAAACTGTCTTTCAACATGCGTTACGCTCCGTGGGATCAAGTGCTGCAGGACTTTGCGGCCGCAGCGGGATACACGCTGGACATCACCCAGATGCCCCCCGGAACGTTCACTCATATTGATTCCCAGGAATACAACATTCCGCAAGCCATGGACATCCTGAATGGCTATCTCCAGCGGAAGGGCTACTCACTGGTCGTGAAGGACAACTTCCTCGTCTGCGTAAACGTTGACAAGACAATTCCGCCGAATCTGATCCGGGACGTTGCCGTTGATGATCTGATGAAGGTCGAAGCTGGCAGTCGCGTGATCGGCGAAAACGAGATCGTCCGGATTGAAATCCCCCTCGAAAAGCTCGACGTTGGCGTGATGGCCCAGGAAGTCGAGCAGCTGTTGGGACCACTGGGCACCATGACGGCGTTCACCCAGACCGGATCGCTGATCATTGCGGATACCGGTGCCAATCTGCGGCGGATTAAATCGTACATCGAAGCATCGCTGGGCCGGGTGAAGGACGAACTTGTCTTCAAGTCGTATTACCTTGAGAACATCGATGTGGAAGAGGCTGAGTTCATGCTGTTGGCGCAATTCGGCATGCGTCAGGGTGTGACGAACGTCAGCAGCGGCGCTGGTGGAGACCGCCGCGGTCAGCCCCCGCAACCGCAGGCACCAACCCGCACCTCCACAATGCAGGTGTTTTCAGATACGCGCACAAACAGCCTGCTGGTCACCGCATCGCCGGAACAGCAGAAGCTGGTTGAAGAAATCATCAAGACGCTGGATGTGGACAAAGACCCCAAAGGCAATCCTCTGGATCGCGAGGATCGGACCGGTCCTTATCTGAAGGTCTACAAGGTATCCGGCCGTGCCGATCAGGTGGCACAGAGCATCGATGCGATGATGCCCGGCGTCGTCGTGAATGAAGATGGCCAGGCGGGCACCGTACACATCTTCGGCACAGCCAAACAGCAGCAACAGATTGAAGAGTGGGTGAAGTCGTTTGTGGAAGGTTCCGGAACTTCAGGATCCGTGGCCGTCATTCCTCTGGTCAAGATGGACCCGCTGACCGCTGCCTCCACGTTGCGGAATCTGTTCATCGCCGAAGGCGCCTCAGCACCCACCTTTGAAACAGATCTCTACGGCAATCGGATCATCGCCAAAGGCACCGCGGCTCAGATTGAGCAGATCCGACAGGTGCTGCGGGATCTTGGAGAAGACGGAACTGGTACCCGCAACAAGGGCGAAGGCGGTCCAATCCGTCGCTATTCACTGCGAGGGCGTGATCCGGCGGAATTCTTTGAGTATCTGCAGAAGGAATGGCAGGAAGAGGAACGCTCCACAATTCGCATCGTGGTGCCCTCAAAAAGCGGCCCGATTCGAGATTTGAAGACTCCGTCCAAAGGTGCTCTGCCTACCGACGAAGCGGCTCCAGCCGCCGAGCCCGCGACGGCTCCGGAAACCACAACGAAAACCGGTCCTGTTCGTTCCGGGGTGCGGAAGGATGTCTTCTACTACCCCGTTCGGCAGGAAGCAGCAGCCGTGGAATCACTTCCCGGCACGCGGCAACCTCCGGCTGACAGCCAGTTAACAGAATCCGGCATTCAGATCGTTGTGGATGGTGATGATCTGCTGCTGTTGTCCCGAGATGAAGAAGCGCTGGATCGGCTTGAAGACATGATGGATTTTCTCCAGCAGTCAATTCCCTTCCGTACCCGCTGGACCGTCTTCTACCTGGAAGCGTCTGATGCCACAGAAACAGCCGCACTGCTGGAACAACTGATGCCCAGCAGCAGTGTCACGTCCACAGCGGCTAGCTCCAGCTTCAGTCTCAGTTCCATGTTCAGCCCGATCACTCAGTCGGTTTCCAGCATGACCGGACTTTCCGGGCTGGGAAACAACCCGCAGACACTGCGAATCATTCCGGATGCACGAGCCAACGCGCTCTATATCACAGGGCCCCAGGCCAGCGTGGACGAAGCTGAATCGCTGCTGCGAGTCCTGGATTCCAACAACATGCCGGAATCGCTGCGTGAACTGCAGCCACGCCGGATCCAGCTGGAGTATGCGGACATTGACGAAGTCGTTTCGATCGTCAATGACGCCTTCAAGCCCTACATGGAACCCGCTGGTGGACGTGCGGCTCAGAACAATCCGCTGGCACAGATGTTCGGCGGTGGTGGTGGCGGAGGCCAGGGGGGACGCAATGAGCCGCAAGGCGTTCAGATGACAGTCGCTGTGGATCGACAGAACAGCACACTGGTCATTTCCAGCAGTGAAGCGTTGTTCACAAAGGTAAAAACGCTGATCGAAGAAACGGACAAGGCCGCGAAGGATGCCAACCGCACGGTGCGGGTCGTGCAACTGAAGAATTCCGAGGCATCGATGGTTCAGCAGTCCCTGACCTCACTGTTTCCCCGTGTCACCAGCAGTGCCTCTCGGCCTTCGTCGTCCGGTGGATCCAGCGGCGGCAGCAACAGTGGCAATGGTCAGTCTTCGGGGGGCGATACCCGGTCGCCCGCGCCTCAGGCTCAGGATCCCATTCAGCAGATGATGATGGATCGGATGCGTCAGCGTGGAGGGCAGGGCAGCAGTCCATTCGGTGGTGGCATGAGTCCCTTCGGGGGTGGAGCCAGCCCCTTCGGCGGTGGGCGTGGTGGCTTCAGTCCGTTTGGTGGCGGTCGGGGCGGACGTTAGGTCGTCGGGCAAAGCAACATTGACGGTCGGCCAGCGGCACACGAAACTCGGAACACTGCTGGCAGTCGAAGCAGCGTGAGCCTCGGCAGACGACAGTTGGCATCTCCGGATGATTCGAGTCACGTTCAGGTGGTACAGGTAAGGCTTTTCGAGCAGGGACGCTTCCTCCTCGCAGCGAAGATTGACGGCAGCTTATGGAACTCGGTCAGCTACTGATTGACGAAGGCCTGGCGACTCGCGAGCAGATCAACGCTGCGCGAGAGACGCATGGTGGTTCGCGAATTGACCAGGCGCTGATCCGGATGGGGGTGGTCACCGAAGACCGGGTGCTGCGAGCATTATCGCACGAATTCGGCATGCAGTACGTGGATCTCAAGGATATCCGGATTGACACGGACCTGCTGCAGAAGTTTCCCACTTCGTCCATCTACAGACACTCGCTGCTGCCGCTGTACCGCGAAAATGGTCATGTGGTGATTGCTACCTCAGACCCACTGAACCTCGAAGGTCTTGACGAATTAAGCACCGTCAGTGGCTTCCGACTGTCCCCCGTGCTGACTCGCAGCGGCGAACTGGGAAGTCGGATTCATGAGTTGCTGGGGGTGGGCGGGGACACAATCAATGAGTTGGTCCGGAAACGCAGCGAGGAAGGTATCGAGCTGCTGGAGGAGATCAACGAGGACTTTGGTGAACTGGCCGAGGGTGCTCAGGCACCGTCCGTTATCAAGCTCGTGAATGAACTGCTGCTGGAAGCCGTGAAGCTGCAGACCAGTGACGTGCATATCGAACCCTCCGAAAATGGAATGAGGGTTCGGTTCCGTCTGGACGGCATGCTGCGCATTCAGCCCACGCCCCCGGAAATTGCTCAGTTCTATTCGGCCATCGTCACGCGACTGAAGATCATGTCGCATCTGAATATTGCAGAAAAGCGACTGCCTCAGGACGGACGCATCAAGCTGCGAGTGGCTGGTCGCGAGGTAGACGTCCGCGTCTCCATCATTCCGATGCTGCATGGCGAAGGCGTGGTGATGCGTCTGCTGGACAAGGCGCGCATGTCGTTTGATCTGAAGGCTGTCGGCATGCCGCCAACCGTCATGAAGATCTACAGGCAACTGATCGACCTTCCGCACGGCATTGTGCTTGTCACAGGTCCCACAGGAAGCGGTAAGTCAACGACGCTCTACAGCGCTCTGAATGAAATCAAGGATCCAACCGTCAAGATCATCACGGTGGAGGATCCTGTCGAATACCACATGGACGGGATCAGTCAGATTCAGGTGCACAGCCGCATCGGATTGACCTTTGCCGCGGGCCTGCGAAGTATCCTGCGTCATGACCCCGATGTGGTGTTGATCGGGGAAATTCGCGACGGCGAGACTGCTCAGGCGGCCATTCAGGCGTCGCTCACCGGGCACCTTGTGTTCAGCACTCTGCACACCAACGACGCCCCCAGCGCCTTCACTCGACTTGTCGATATGGGCGTTGAGCCGTATCTGGTGGCCAGCACCGTCGAAGGCATTCTGGCCCAGCGACTGGTGCGACGACTGTGCCCGCACTGCAAAGTGGCCACGCCAATTGACGGGCTGGACCTGCCGGTGGACTTTCCACGGGAACTGACCTCGGTCGTCTATGAGCCTCGTGGTTGCCGGGAGTGTCGGGATACAGGGTATTCGGGTCGAATCGGGGTGTTTGAATTGCTGCGTACCGACCCGATTGTGCAGCGGATGTGTGTGGAGCAGAAGAGCAGCACGGAAATTCGTGACTATGCACTGAAAGCCGGCATGACGACTCTGCGATCCAGCGGTTGGGAGCAGGTCGCTGCCGGTGTGACCAGCATTGACGAAGTGGTGCGGATTACTCGCGGAGACATTGTCGGTTAGTGGCGACGTGGATGGCCGTAATGCATCGCAGGGACACGGCGATCAGCATTCCAGACAGAACTTTCAAGGCAGATGTGTGATTCATGCCGGAATTCAGGTACCAGGCAAGAGAACTGACGGGCCGACAGGTCTCGGGAATGCTGACTGCAACCAGTGAGAAAGATGCACTGGCCATTCTGGCATCTCGCAGCCTGTTTCCGATCAGCGTTGCGCTGACAGAACAGTCCAGACAGAGCGGTGCCGGGGGCTCGCGCCGAGTTCCCTCTAAATCCCTGACGATTTTCTACAATCAATTGTCGGACCTGCTGAAGTCCGGAGTACCGCTGCTGCGGTCGCTGCAGTTGCTGGAAGAGCAGACCTCACATCCAGGGCTCCGATTTGTGGTGCAGGACGTGCGCGAGCAGGTGGCGGACGGAAGTCGTCTGAACGATGCCATGCGGCGTCACCCGAAGACCTTCAACTTTCTCTCCATCAGCATGGTCAAGGCTGGTGAAGAAGGCGGGTTCATCGAAGAGGTGCTCAGCCGGATTGCCGCATTTAACGAACATCAGGAGGAACTGCGTGGCAAAGTCACCGGTGCCATGGTGTACCCGCTGTTTCTGATGCTGGTGGGACTGGCCGTAGTGACGGTCATGATGGTCTGGTTTGTGCCGAAGTTTGCCGTCATTTTTGACCGGATGAAAGATCAGGGAACGCTTCCCTGGGCGACGACCACTCTGCTGGGCATCAGCGATGCCATCCAGAACCAGGGGTTACTGATTCTGGCCGCAGTGGCTGGGGGAGTCTTCGGAATTCTGTATTATTTCCAGAGTCCGGAAGGCGTACGGAATCTTGACCGCTGGAAACTGAAGATTCCGGGGTTGGGTGGTATTCTTCAGAGTCTAGCCGTGGCTCGGTTCTGCCGGATGCTGGGAACGCTGCTGAAAAACGGTGTTCCGATTCTGCAGTCTCTGCGCATTGCCAAGGACGCCAGTGGCAACGTAATTCTGGCTGAGGCCATTGGCAATGCGGCTGACAATGTCAGCAGCGGACAGTCGCTGGCCGTGCCACTGCGTGCCAGTGGACAGTTCACGCGGGACCTGATCGAAATGATTTCGGTGGGTGAAGAGGCTAATAATCTGGAAAACGTGTTGATCAATGTTGCAGACAATATGGAAAAACGGACAGGCCGACGAATTGAAATGGTGGTGCGTCTCCTTGAACCCATGATGTTGCTGGTGATGGCTGCCGTGGTCACGTTCGTGATTGCCGCTCTGCTGTTGCCTGTTCTGAATATGTCGGCGCCCGCCTGAAATCGGTGAGTTCGCTGTGGCTGGCGACAGGAAGTTGCAGACTTCGGTCGTTGCCGGCAGCGTGGATCTGACCACGGTGAAGGTTGCCCCCTTTGTTAATGTGCCCTGAAGTGGCACAGAGTCTTTCTGAAGAGAAATCGAAGCTATGAAAAAGTTGCCTAACAGACCCACGAAGATTCAGCAGCGATCCGGTTTTACGCTGCTCGAACTGCTGATTGTACTCGCCATTATTCTGGTGATTGCCGCCATGGTGGTTCCCAACCTGATTGGAACGCAGCAGAAGGCCAACGAAGACCTGACGCTGGCCACGATCAAAAGCATTGAAAAGAACCCGGTGGGAACATGGGCCGCCGACCATGACGGCAGTTATCTGAAAGCCAGTGGCCAGGAGGCCTGGTCGCAGATGATGAATCCAGGCAGCTACAAGGGCCGCAAACTTCGTCCGTACATCGAAGAACCACCGACCGACGCCTGGGGACGAGTCCTGCAGTATGAATGGACTGGTGACGGCCACAGCAAGAAGCAGAACGCACTGAAGCCCGCCATCTGGTCAACAGGTGCCAACGGTCAGGATGAAGGCGGCGAAGGCGATGACCTCGCAAGCTGGCGTTCGATGGCGGCTGGTACAGAAAACTGATCCAAGCCCAGGCCGTTCCGGCGCATTCAGAAAAAGGGAGCGTTCAGAAAAGGGGTCAGGAACCAATAGCCAAATGGCCCGAAGGGTGCTCCGCACTATTGGTTCCTGACCCCTTTTCTGAACGCCCAAATGGCCC
>CAIYBH010000336.1 GCA_903924405.1 uncultured Planctomycetaceae bacterium
TACTCCCTACTCCCTACTCCCTACTCCCTACTCCCTACTCCCTACTCCCTACTCCCTATTCTCTATTCTCTATTCTCTATTCCCCGCGGCCAATGCAGCCTTGCGCGCGTCGATGATTGCCGTCGCATCCGCCGGCCACTGCCCCGGATCCACCCACTCGCGCAGATCCCGCAGAGCAATCACGCGATAGCCCTCCAGCTTCAGATACTTCAGGTACGCCTCAAAGTGCTGCTGACTGCTGCTGACCCAGTCATGCGCAGTATCCGGTACCCCGTGAAACTGCAGAATCGCCACCCGACCATCCCGCGCCTGCTCCGCCGCCCGAATCAAATCCGCCAACGCCCACTTCGGCCGCGCATCACCCGCCGACGGTACCAGCAACGGATGATCCACCCCGGGCTCCAGCGCAAAACCCCGCCCCTCCTCATACGGATACTCCGGCGCACCACCTCGCCGGGCAAACACAATCCCATGCCGCTTCAGGACATCAAAGGCCGCAGGGGTCCACGCGTTGCCCGGCCACGCAAAAGTCACCGGCTCCGGAATCCCATGCTCCCGACATCGCGCCGCGATCCCCTCCAACTGCTCCGACAAACGACCCACCGTCTGATCCGTGATCCCCAGATGATCCCGCGTGTGATTGCCAATCTCAAACCCCGCGTCATGCAACTCACGAATCTCCGCCCACGTCATGTAATCCCGCTTGTTCTCTGGAAAATCAAATCCCTCCGTGATGAAGAACGTCGCCCCAAACCCGTACTCCTTCAACAACGGCATCGCCACCGTGAAATGTGACTTCGCCGAATCATCAAACGTCAGCACCACCAGCTTGTCCGGAATCGGCTTCCGCACAGCCCCCGCAGGCCTCGGCTCATCGGCCACCACCCAGCCACACACCAGCCACATCACCAATAACGCACACACACCACGCATCACACACCCCCATTCCCTACTCACTACTCACTAATCCCTACTCACTAATCCCTATTCCCTATTCCCTATTCCCTATTCCCTCCACCACTCGCTGACGCACACGAAATGCGCCCCACGTCCACACCAAACCCAGCGCCCAGCCTCCCAGTATGTCCGTCGGATAATGCACCCCCATGCACACCCGACTCACTCCAATCACCAGCGACAGCCACAACGGGAATAAGGAAAACAATCGCTGCAGATGATGATCGCGAGTCCTCGTGGAGAGGATCAGACCGATCGTCACAAACACCACCACCGACATCATCGCATGCGCACTCGGAAAACTCGTCGATCCCTCCACAAAACTCAGATGCGGCACAATCGCCGGACGCTCCCGCTGCACCAGCGTCTTCAGAAACACATTCAGAAAGAATCCCCCGAAGACCGTCACCACAAAAAACCAGAACGTCTCCCGACTCAACTCCAGCAACGCAAAAATCGAAAAACAGACACTCACCATGATCACCACCGCGTATCCACCCAACGCGGTAAAATCTCGCATCGATTCTTCCACAATCGGCGGACCAATCATCCGATCCGGCTGCTCCGCACTCCGCAGGCTGCGAATCATACGGGCTTCCAGACGCCCCACACCTCCCGGTCCCGGAGTATCCACCACCACGAACAGCAACGACACCAGCATCACCAGCCCCAAAGCCACCGGGACCACCCTCAACAACGGCGGATGAAACATCGCAACACACCTGCAATTCTCAGAACCTCACAGAACATCCCGCCACCCTACTCTCTACTCTCTACCCACTACTCTCTACCCTTCCGCTCCCGCAATTCCTGCAGACGCTGACGAAACTCCGACTCCCGCCCCCGATCCACAGGCTGATAATACTCCCGCTCCACGCCCAGATAATCCTGCGAAACCCAGCCATCCGCAGCATCATGCGCATACTGATAACCCACGCCATGCCCCAGCCGTGCGGCCCCGGCGTAATGCCCGTCCCGCAAATGCATCGGCACCGGCAACACCGAATTCTGACGTACATCCGCTAGCGCCGCATCAATCGCAGCATACGCCGCATTCGACTTGGGACAACACGCCAGATAGGTCGTGGCCTGCGCCAGATTGATCCGACACTCCGGCATCCCAATCGTCTCCGTCGCCTGATACGCCGCCATCGCCAGCGGCAGTCCCAGCGGATCCGCATTCCCGATGTCCTCCGACGCCGCAATCACCAGCCGCCGCGCGATAAACCGCGGATCCTCGCCGGACTCCAGCATCCGCGCCAACCAGTACAACGCCGCATCCGGATCACTGCCACGAATACTTTTGATGAAAGCGCTCGCCACATCATAGTGATCATCACCGCCCGGATCGAAACGCACCAACCGCCGCTGCAGCGACTCTTCCGCCACACCCCGATCCACCAGCTTCGTTGTCCGCGAAACAGACAGCACCGCGATCTCCAGAGCCGTCAGGACCCGCCGACCATCCCCGTCACACAACGTCGCCAGAAACTCCAGCGCCTCGTCCGTGACCTGCACCTCAAACTCCGCCAGACCCCGACGACCATCCTTCAACGCCCGCTTCATCAACCCCGTCAGATCCTCCTTCGTCAACTCCCGAAACTCAAACACCTGACTGCGACTGATCAAAGGCGCCACCAGCGAAAAAAACGGATTCGCCGTGGTGGCCCCGATCAGCGAAATCGTTCCATTCTCCACGTCCGGCAGCAGAATGTCCTGCTGACTGCGACTGAACCGATGCAACTCATCGATGAACAGCACCGTCTGCACGCCATCGGCTGCCAGCCGATCGGCCGCTGACTTCAACACCTCGCGCACCTCACGCACCCCGGCCGTTGTCGCATTCAGCCGCTCAAAATGCCGCCGGGTCTGACGCGCAATGAGTTCGGCCAGAGTCGTCTTGCCGGTGCCTGGCGGGCCGTAAAACACCATCGACCCAATGCGGTCCGCATCCAGCATCCGTCGCAACAGCTTTCCCTCACCCAGAATATGCTGCTGCCCACTGAACTCAGCCAGCGTCACTGGACGCATCCGCGCCGCCAGAGGCTTCGCATTCTCCCGGTTCTTCTGTTCCGACGCCGCAAAAAGATTCATCGCGCACTACCCCCCGCCACACTGCGCACCACACCTCGGCCCGCACCCAGTGCGAGACTGTCGTCAACACTTTATTCTCTCCAGCAACTTTGTGAATGTCACCCGACTCCAGAGTCATCCAGTAAAAAAGGCATCTGCCACCACGGAGCGAGCGTGGCGGCAGTTCCCTTTGGAAAAAAAATCTGCAGATCCCACCGCCTGCAATCCCGGCCACGGCACCAGGAAGACGGAGAAAACCGCATGAAACCCTGAAAAAAACGTCAAAAAAACGCACCGCACCTTTTGGAATTTCCTTGACAACAAAACCCGCAAGCCAGTCTGGCATCAAACTCATCCGCTCGCTAAACTGCTTCCCGTGTTGCTGGAGCCAGATGGCAGGATCAACTGATCGTTGATCTTTTTCGTCAAACACCACAACCTCGGGGCGTAGCTCAGCTTGGCTAGAGCGCCTGCTTTGGGAGCAGGAGGTCGCACGTTCAAATCGTGTCGCCCCGATTCTTCATAAACTCAATCCGAATCAAGACTTACGATACCTGACGACGTTCGTCAGTGCGGTGAGAACCCGGTTTCAATCGTGGAAAAACTTCCATGAAATGAATGGGAGTCCCGCACATGGCACGAAAACCCAATGTTTTTCCGTCGTATCTCCTGCACAAACAATCAGGACAGGCACGAGTCCGAATTGGCGGCAAAGAATTCCTGCTCGGCCAATACGGCTCAGAGGAATCCCGAATTTGCTGAGGGCCTTTCATCGCCCCGGCCTTCCGTCACCCGTCTTGTAATTCAGCCGCAGAGCGGCGGTAAGATGTTGCCATGGGCGTGAGCCCATGGATCGCGGGACACAAATCCCACAAAAGCCCCAACGGGGCGACATGAGCCCAGCTGCACCCTATTCCTGTCGCCCCATTCGGGGCTTGGCCATGTGCCGCTCATCAACCACGGGCTCACGCCCGTGGCAACAACCTGTCGTCCCGCTGGGACTCAGTCGCACCAGCCTTCAGGCACCGCACGTCCCGCAATTCAGCCGCGGAGCGGCGGTAAGATGTTGCCATGGGCGTCAGCCCATGGATCGCGGGACATAAATCCCACAAAACCCCCAACGGGGCGACATGAGCACAGCTGCACCCTATTCCTGTCGCCCCATTCGGGGCTTGGGCCATCTGGCGTTCCTTACCCCACGGGCTCACGCCCGTGGCAACAACCTGTCGTCCCGCTGGGACTCAGTCGCACCATCCTTCAGGCACCGCACGTCCCGCAATTCAGCCGCGAAGCGGCGGTAAGATGTTGCCATGGGCGTCAGCCCGTAAAATGAAATGCGATTATCGACAAGGTACAATCCACGCTAAACGGAACGCACGACACAACCGCGGAGAACCAACCGTGTCTACATTTACAAATCTGCTCTTTCACATCGTGTACAGCACAAGGTATCGAAAGCCGACCATACAGCCTCTTTGGAAGGATCAACTGTATGGGTATATCGGTGGCATCATCCGCGAACACAAAGGGACGCTGCTGTGCGCCGGAGGGGTACAAGATCACGTGCATTTGCTGGCAAAACTCAGCTCGACAATTGCGATCTCTGACATACTTCGATTGATCAAAGCCAATTCATCGAAAATGGTCAACGACACCTTACATCCCAGTACGTTTTTTGAATGGCAATCTGGATACGCAGCCTTCTCGGTAAGCGAATCACAGTCCCCAATTGTCAAGCATTACATTCTGAATCAGGAACAGCATCACCATCGAAAGTCATTTGAAGAAGAGTTCATCGAACTCCTTCAGCGGCATCACATTGAGTTTGATCGTCGCTATGTCTTTGATCAGGAGATTATCCAATGATCCTGCTTCGTATCGGGCGTGAACGTGACAGGTTCGGCATAATGCGATGAAGGCCCGTCGCGACGGCGTATCGGTCCCGCTGGGACTGAGTCGCACGTGCCTTCAGGCACCGCATGCATTGCAATTCAGCCGCGGAGCGGCGGTAAGATGTTGCCATGGGCGTGAGCCCATGGATTGCGGGACACAAATCCCACAAAACCCCCACCGGGGCGGCATGAGCCCAGCTGCACCCTATTCCTGTCGCCCCATTCGGGGCTTGGCCATGTGCCGCTCATCAACCA
>CAIYBH010000337.1 GCA_903924405.1 uncultured Planctomycetaceae bacterium
AGGGTGCTTCGCACTATTGGTTCCTGACCCCTTTTTTAAAGCACCAAATGGCCCGGAGGGTGCTCTGCACTATTGGTACCTGACCCCTTTTTCTGCCCCTCAACTATGAATTCGCGGCAGGGAGCAGCCCTCAGCAATAATCTGCGCTTCCGCCGCAGCCAACTCTTCCAGCCGCTGGTAAACGAGGGCGTCTGTGGCAAACAAACAGGCCAGCCGCACATAGGTGGCATGATGTCGCGCCTCGGATTCAAACAACCCACCGAAAAAGCTCTGCAGCTCCGGATCCCGCAGATGGTCCCTCAGCAACGAAAATCGCTCACAACTCCGCGCCTCGATCAACGCGGCCACCAGAAATCGATCCACCGCGCGCCGCGGCTCCTGACGGTCCACCAGTTCTTTCAACCGCCGACCATAGCTCCCCGGCTTCTGTCCCCGAAATCGTATGCCTCGCCGCTTCAGCAACGCACGCACCATGCCAAAATGCTCCAGCTCTTCGCGCACAATCTCCGTCATCGAATCACAGATCGCCTCATGCTGCACATAGTCAAACATCAGATCCATCGCCGTGGTGGCCGCCTTCTGTTCACAGTGCGCATGATCAATCAGAATCTCCGGCAGAGACCGTTCCACCTGTCCCAGCCAGCGTTCCGGGGATGACGAATGAAGATGAAGCATGGAATCACTTGTTGCGTATGAGATGTTGGTGTTTGGGAATGCGGGGCAGAAAAGGGAGGTTCAGAAAAGGGGTCAGGTACCAATAGCCTAAAGGCCCGAAGGGTGCTCCGCAGCTTTAAAAAAGGGGTCAGGTACCAATAGCCTAAAGGCCCGAAGGGTGCTTCGCACTATTGGTACCTGACCCCTTTTTTAAAGCACGCCTTGTTTAAAGCGGATACCAACGGGAACAGGGCTCGCTTCCGGGGGAAAGCGAGCCCTGTTCAGGAGGAGGGAATAGCCTTTTGATCAGATCTGCTGCGAGGACACAGTGGTCCTCGATCAGGCAGCCTTACGTTCACCACCGAAGGTCACAACGACAGGCCGCTTGATGTTGGAACCCGGGCCGCCTCGTGGAGGATAGCCATACTCTCTGAGCTTCCCGGACAGCGTTCGCAGTCCGATCTGCAGGATCTGAGCGGTCTTTTCACGATTGCCGTTGCAGCGTGCAAAGGTGGATTCAATCAGCTTGCGTTCCATTTCCGCCAGGGTCATGCCCACGCACTCTGCACCATCCTCGATGGAATCATTGTGCAGCCACGGACGCAGATCTTCCGGGGTAATGCTTTCAGTGACATCCACTGTGCAGCAGCGTTCCACCACATTCTGCAGTTCGCGAACATTGCCCGGCCAGGGATGGGCTTCCAGAACTCGCAGGGCGTCAGCCGTGATCTGCCGCGGTGGGCGACCTTCCTTCAGCGAGATCTGGCTGATGAAGTGTTCCACCAGCAACGGAATGTCATTCGTACGCACTCGCAGCGGTGGCGACTGCAGAGTGATACCGCTCAGATGCTGCAGCAGGTCGTCACGGAACCGGCCTTCCATGGCCAGTCGATTCAGGTCACCGTGCGTTGCCGCAAGGAATCGAATGTTGGGTCCGTCCTGAGTTCCGTGAAGAACCGCAGCGGCTCGCTGTTCCAGCAATTGAGCCAGGCGTTTCTGGAAGGGAAGAGCAACCGTGTCCACATTGTCCAGCAGAATCGAGCCGCCTTCACCCATTTTCAGGTAGCCGGGGAAGCCATCTGCAGTTCCATCACCAAATAACTGCAGTTCCAGCGTTTCCACGGAGTGCAGACTGCAGTCAATTCGCAGGAACGCCTTGCCGGCTCGACGACTGCAGCGGTGCAGGCCTTCCGCGATCAGCGTGGTACCACTGCCCGGTTCGCCTCGCACAAGTACGGTGCGATCGTCGTCCGCAGCGATCCGAATGGATTCTCGCAGAGACTGCATGGCCGGTGTGCTGCCCACCAGATCCATCAGATTTCGGTTCAACAGCTGACGTCGCAGCTTCTCATTTTCTCTGACCAGTTCGCCACGTCGCAGAGCATTCATCAGGGCCGCACCGAAACGCGACGCTGAATAGGGTCGTTCGATCACATCGCACTCGAACGATGGCACGGTTTCACGGCCCCATCGTGAGTCTTCACCCACAATGCAGATGACCTGAGCCGCTTTGGAGTGACTGCGAATCGCCGCATTCACTTCCTGAATTCGTGATACGGAATCGGCATCATCAATGATACAGCAGCAGAATTCCTGACGGCTCAGATGAAAGAGCATTGCGTCAGGGCTGTCTGTTTCACACACCTGCATCCCTCGCTTGCGGACATCGTCAGCCAGCAGCTGACGAGCACCCGGGCGAGGTGAGAAGACCAGTACAGCACGACTGGGTGCTTCGGCTTCCGGAGCCACTGCTTTAACTTCAGCAGGTGGGGCGATGGCTGGTTGCGGGAACCGCAGAATATGCGGCTCATGATGAGCACCGAGCGGGAACTCGTTCATGATGTCCTCGATCTGAGAGCTGAGGGAGGAGAGACGGAGGGGAGAGACAAGAGAGGAGCATGAGTGTCGCTGTGTCGAACTTGATCGGGATTGAGAATTCCCGAAAAAGCACGCGTTCAACAGACAACTCGGTGATTCCGGAGGAACTCCGAAACACCAGAAAGGAAAACCAGAAAGGAGATTTGGATTCAGGAGATGAATCCGGATTGAGAGGCCGAGTGATATCGCCGGTCGGCCTGGAGTGTCAACACGTCTTCTCCGCGAATCTGCACAAAACCTGGCTCGATTTTTTGAAAAAGCCCCGATTCCATGGATTCACGGTTTTCACCACCGCAAACAAAGGCAGTTTCTGCCGATGCCCTTTCAGACCCGGCAGTCTTCGCGTCTGCTCAACAAGCAGCCCGCCAGCAGTCATTCGAAATCTCAGCGCCAACTCGACGTCCCGCTCGAATTTTCATCTGTTCATGCCCAGCCATCGCAGCAACTCTGACACACTGCCTTCACGCCTCAACCCCGAAACACATCCACCCGGAAAACAAACAAGGGAAGCGAAGGCTCTCACCCTCGCTTCCCCGCTGTCTCGATCAATCTTCAAACACCAGACTCACTCCGCAGCAGCAAACTTCCGCGGACTCTGATGGAACGCCGCCATGTTCTCACGCGACTCGAACAGGTACAGTCGGTCTCGATACCACAGCGAGTAATCCAGTCGACCGGGCTTCTGAACCCCTTCTGCTGCCTCAGCCACGACATCATTGCCACCAGCCACCGGGGCATAGCGTGTCGGGTTGGTCTCAAACGCCGCTTTCGCTTCCGCCGATGAAAAGGTGTACGTCTGCAATCCGAATTCCGCCTTGATTTCAGTATCCGCGTCTACCAGCTGTCGCTGGTCTCGCAGAGCAACCGGGCAGAAGCCCTTGAAGCCCGTCTGATCAGCTCGGGCCAGAATTCGCTCCAGCTGATTGTGCCGCTCCTCCTGCTCCTTCGCGATCCGTACTCGCTCGTCATCAATGCTCTGCAGAGGTTCTGAGGGGAACGAGCTCTCAGCAGCCTCTTCGGTCACCTCAGGCAGTGAAATGGCCGGCAGGTCCGTGCTGAAATCCTCCAGCTCAGGCACATTTCCGGGTAAGACATCGGCCGCCACCTTTTCGGCGGCCTTCTCTGCAGCCGCGGCAAAGAAATCCGCGTCCGACAGATCCTGCTTGACTTCCTCCAGCTTTTCTTCCGCCTGCTTTGCAGTCTCAGCTACGTCGTCAAGTCCCACGCCGGTGAATGGATTTTCCAGCGCCTCTTCCGCGGCAGCCTTTGCATCCTCAGCCACCTCGGCCACAGTCTCCTTCGCGACTGCTGCGGCCTCGGTCGGAACTTCCTTCAGAGCTTCACCAGAGGCCTCCAGTTCGCGCATAGTCTTCGCAATGGCCTCAAGATCCAGGGGATCTGACAATTCCGGAGCGTCAGCATCTTCGAATGGGTCTACAAATCCTTTATCTGCCGCCGCTGCCGCTGCATTTGCCGCCGGAGCTGCAATTTCTGCAGCCCGTGTGGCCGCTGCAGACATGAACGCCGGCGCTGCGCCCGGCTGCACATACTGCTTCCCGGTCGCCTTCAGCTCATTCAGCCCGTTTGCCACAGGCCGCCGGGCTGCGGGATTCACTGCCGCTCCCGGAATCGCTGGAGCCAACGCGGGTTGCGCTGCAAGAGCCGGCATGCCCGTGCCCGGTCGGATCGCAGGCTGCGGGGCCGACAGGTTTCGCACAGGAGGCACCACCGCGGGGCGCTTCGCCATGCCCGGAACCTGTGTCGCCGGAACCTGCGCAGGCACCTGACCCGGAACCGGAGAAATCAACGGTTTGCGAACAGCACCTGCAACCGACCCCGTCGGTGGCGGAACCGCGACAGGTTCCTTGTACACGGGAGGTACCGGAGGGGTGACGGCGGCCTCAGCTTCCGCTTCTTTTCGATCGCGGCCGGTAATCTTCCCGACAAACTTCTGCCACATGCTCTTCTTCGGAGCCGGGGCGGCTGGTTTCTGGCGAACCAGATGCGACTGCATGTTCCGAGCGTTCGGAAGATCCTGCGATCGCATCGAAGGCATCTCCTGCCCACTCTCCTCGAACAGCCTGTTCAACTCACCCGAAACAGCTCCGGAACTGTGAGAAGCCGGCTGCGCTGGCGTTCTCGCCGGCGCTGTCGGAGCGATCCTCGGTGTATTGTCAACCGCCAGCGCCGCTGTCCCGGTTGGCACAGTCCCGACAGTCGAAACAGCCGCGGCAAGCAACGCACGGCGAAGCATTTTTCGATTTTTCATGAGTCCTTTTCCTGTTCCGACAAAACCCCCACAGCCTCAGTCCAACCGCGTCAACGCGTGTTTTCCGAAACTGCAGGATCCAACTCAGACTCCAGAGACGGCTCGGGCCCACACTACCCGGAACTGGTCCCCTGAATCTGCCGCTCAGGCAGACGATTCAGTCCAGTCAGCCCCCGCAGCAACGGCGATACAACGCCGGCTCAGGAAGCCCCGTCCTCCTGTTCTATCGTCGGTTCCGAAAAGCACGGTTGTTCCAGTTGCTCCGCTTTTGCCGTCGTCACGAAAGACAGGATGGCTAACTCTCGCAAAACCGGAATGACCCTCAAAAACCTCCCAAACCACCAAAACACCTGAATCGAAGCCGATTTCGGGGCGATTCGGTTGAATTCGTGTCGAGTTACGTTCTCGCTGCCCCGCCCGATTCCACACCGCAAATCTGTCGCTGCAGCGTCGAATCCCCTGAATCCTCAACCACAGTTGCCTCGGCTCGCCTGCCCGATGTCCCCGCGAGTCGCCAACATCTCTCAGCACCTGTTGACACCACTCCGACCAGCCCGCTGACTGCCACACTCCATGTGCCGCTCTCAGCGATTCAGAACCCTCGCCAGTACCCATGCATCACAACGTCACTTTGCTATCATCCCACCCGGTCGTCTTTTTCCGGAACCCAACACCCTGTTCCTCTTCCGTGTCGCGGCAAAGGCCTGTTCACCATGACTCCCTCCGTCTCGGTCTCAGACACCACTGGCAACCCACTGCCCTCGACGATCGTCGTCAAACTGGACTACAGCGCGCGCTGGTCACACCGCATGCAGCGGCTGCTGACATGGCTGCTGATCCCCTCAGTGGTGCTCAATGTC
Source organism: uncultured Planctomycetaceae bacterium (assembly GCA_903924405.1). Lineage (GTDB taxonomy): Bacteria > Planctomycetota > Planctomycetia > Planctomycetales > Planctomycetaceae > SXXK01. The sequence goes on from CAIYBH010000337.1 coordinate 5,662, forward strand.
TGGCTGCTGACCAACCCTCTCGCCTATCAGCGCCCCGAGATCCCGGAACAGTTTGTTGATGGTCAGCGAGGGGCGGCTCAACGGATCGCCATCATCAGTGTCGAAGGCATGATCAGCCCCCCGTTCACTGAACGCTGGATCCGACAGCTGCAACAGGCCGCGAAGGATGATTCCGTCAAAGGCGTCGTACTCGCCATCGACAGTCCCGGAGGATTCGTCGCCGACAGCCATCAACTGCATCGCGAAATCCAGAAGCTCTCCGCAAAGAAACCCGTCTATGTGTCCATGAAACGACTTGCCGCTTCCGGGGGTTATTACATCGCTGTGGCCCCCGGTAATCAGTCTCGCATCTTTGCTGAACCCACCACATGGACAGGCTCGATCGGTGTCATCATCGCGCGTTACAACGCCAAAGAACTGGCTCAGAAAATCGGCGTGACCGTCGAACCACTCGTTACCGGTCCCCTGAAAGACACACTCAACCCGTTTCGTGACATGACCCCCGAGGAAAAACAGGTCTGGGATGCCATCCTGAAAGACTCCTTCGATCGCTTCGTTTCCGTCATCGAAGCTGGCCGACCGGATCTCACAGATGCCGCAATCCGAACCCTCGCTACCGGTCAGATCTACACCGCCACGCAGGCACTCGCCAATCACCTTGTGGATGAAATTGGCTACCAGGAAGACGCCGTGAAGGCCCTTGCCGCCAGCCTCGGACTGTCAACCTGGGAAACCTTCGAGTATCGGTCGACGCCCGGACTTGTCGATGCCCTGCTGGGAGCTCAGATTCGCACGCCGACAATCACCGAACAGTTCCTCGAAGCCTCTGTGCCGAAGGCCATGTACCTCGCGTCATGGAACCCTCTGGTGCCAGCACCGTAACCTGCAATGCCTGCAGCTCAGTCCGTCTCAGCCCGACGATCACGATCCAGGCGTTCCATCAACTCCTGCCGTGCCCGAAATATGCGGCTGCGCACTGTTCCGGATGGAATCCCCAGAATCTCTGAAATCTGCTCGTAAGAAAACCCCTCGATCTCCCGCAGAATCAGTGGCTGACGAAATTCCTCAGACACCTGCTGCAACGCCTGACGCACACGCTGGATCTCTTCTTCCTGCTCCAGCGACTGACCAGGCCCCGTTGCCACCCGGCGGTCAGGCAACTCAATCCCGCGCACGTCATGCAACTGATCCAGCGATCCGGCGGAAACCACCGGCCGGCGGAAATGGCTGGCTGCGGCGTTCACCGCAATTCGATACAGCCATGAATAAAAGGAAGACTCGCCCCGATATGACGCCAGTTTCTTCCACGCCAGCAGGAAAGCCTGCTGCGCAATATCCAGTGCGTCCTCGCGGGATGACAGCACATGCTCCAGACTATGCACCAGTCGATCCTGATAGCGGCGCACCAGCAGATCAAACGCGCTGCTCTCGCCACTCCGCGTCAGTTCAATCAGGTCCTGATCTGATCGCTCGTCCACTGGCCGATTACCCCGATCCCGTTCCTCGTGAACATTTCCACCAGTCAACTCACCGCGTTACACGGACTGATTGCCTGCCGGTCGCGCCGTAGCTGTCGTCGTTAAAATCCTGCGGCGAGAAAAATACACCATGCCCCCGATACCGGCTGCAATCAGTGCCAGACTGAAAATTTCCGCATCTTTCAGTCCCACCTGAAATGGATCTATATCCGCGCGCAGCGATTCAATCCCGTAACGACTTACCGGGTAAATGATCGCCGCCAGACACAGGACCGCTCCGTCAAACGGCCGACGACGAAAGTACACTGCCAGGATGGTGGCCAGGACAAACGCCGCGAGGGAACTGTAAATCTGCGTGGGATGCAGCCAGCCCGTCGCCGCAGCCCCGGGATCCAGCAAACCCTTTTCTACCAGCTTCCGGAACGTCAGACTGTCCGGAGGAAATCGGACAGCCCACGGCAGATCGCACGCTCGCCCATAACAGCAGCCATACAGAAAACAACCAATCCGCCCGAATCCCTCACCCACCAGCAACGAAGGAGCTAACACATCCAGTACCGGCACCACAGGAATTTTTCTGAGCGAGCAGAATATAAAAATACCCGCGATTCCACCCAGCACGCTGCCATAAAACACAATGCCGCCATCCCACAATGCCACAGCCGCAATCAGCTTGTTCATCCCCGTCGCACTGGAAAACGCCGGACTGCCATGACGCACAAGGTAATACACCCGCGCCCCAATCAGACCCGGAATCAGCGCCCACATCAGCATGTCCCAGATCAGCTCCGGATTCTGACCGATCTTCTGGATTCGCTGCGCCGCCAGCCAGCTGGCCGTCACAAATCCCACAAACATCATAAATCCATAGCCAAAGATCGGTATCCCGTTTTGAACCGGCGCGATGTTCGGCTGAGTCCACTGCAGTATCAGAAAACCAGCCGGTATGATCAGCCAGAACCCGACCGACAGAGCCGCCTCCTGCCATTTTCCGGTTCTGAGCACCGAGGTCAGAAAGACGATTCCGGCCAGCAACAGCCAGACCAGAACCAACCAGCCCACCCCGACATACAGTTCATTGCCCGCAGCCTGAAATCTCCAGGCTGAGTCAAAAACAAATCGCAGCAAATGCGTTCGCATAACACCCCTTTGGTGACCCTTTGGATTCCGTTCCCTATGGTACAGGTCAGCATCCCGGCGGCAAACTGAGTCCTTGTTTCTGCCAAACCTGTACTCTGCCGGAATGCACCATGTCAGATCCCGTCAATCAGCCGTGGTAAACGCCTTGACTCTGTTCGAGAATCGCGGCTGAACCCCCGAATTTCACGATCGGAGCCGAAGACCATCCTCTCTGACACTGCGATACCCCGCTGCCATCGTCCTGTCTGCACGGCTGAAGTCCAACGCGCCGCGGAGTTCCTGCAGAACCACACACGCCAGTGCACTCATCCTATGCTGATTTTCTGTTCCCAGGTAGACAGAAGCAGCGGCTGTTCAGTGAAGTTCACCGAATCTTCCTAATTCACCCCGCGTCGCTCAGCCCGCTTCTGCCCAACTCATTCAGCAACTGAGTAGTTCAGAATCTGATTGTCAATCAGGCGAGTCGTCCCCAGCTTCGCGGCAATCAACGCCACACCTGACCCGCCACCAATTCGAGTCTCCTGCGAGGCCAGAGTTTGACTATCCGCGACGACGGCGTACTGCACAGACAACCCGCCAGTTCCCTCCAGATGCGCCCGCATCCGCTCAGCGATCTCCCGCGGAGACACCGCACTACCCACAGCCAGTCGATCCGCCAACTGCAATGCCTGAAAAATCTCCGCCGCAATCCCGCGTTCCTCCGGCGACAGATAGCGATTGCGACTACTCATTGCCAGACCATCCGCCTCCCGGATGATCGGACAGGTCACAATCGTCACCGGAATGTTCAGATCCTGAACCATCCGGCGAATAATCAACTGCTGCTGATAGTCCTTCTGACCGAAATAGGCTCGATCCGGCTCCGTAATCTGAAACAGCTTCGTGACCACCGTCGTCACTCCATCAAAGTGACCCGGTCGATGTGCCCCCTCAAGCACCATCGATAACCCGGTGACCCGGACGATCGTCTCTGCATGCGCGGCGTACATGTCAGCGACCTGCGGTGTAAAAACCAGATCTGCACCTGCCCCACGACAAAACTCCAGGTCCGTATCCAGCGTCCGTGGATACCTTGAAAAGTCTTCCGTCGGACCAAACTGTGTCGGATTCACGAAAATGGTCGCCACCACAAAATCGTTCTCACTCCGAGCGCGCTGCACAAGACTGACATGCCCGGCGTGCAGAGCCCCCATGGTGGGGACACAGCCAATCGTCAGACCGCGTCGCCGCGCCTCCCGAATCGCCGCATGAACCTTCTTCGGAGATGATTCCACATCCATAACTCTTCACCTCGCCTGTACTCAACAACCCCGCCCGCACGGCAATCCTTCACACACCCCACGCTCATTTCACTGCACCAGATTTTCGTCACCAGAGGTCGCCAGCGCGGTTACCACTGAAGGCTCCGGCGTAACGCCATGACGATCACATCCGGACGGCAGCCCGGCAGACACAAAAGTTCATCCCAGCGCACTCGCAGTACCCTGGTCGCCGCGAATCATCGCCAGCCCGCCCTCGGGTGTCGAGCACGAACGCCGACCCTCACTCGCTTTTTCCAGAGGTTCCATGCACCGACTCCGAAGAACAGTTCTCTCAAACGCCAATTGCCGCTAAATTGAGGAAACGGCGCTGCACGATTGTCTCACGTAATTTCGCACCTTCGGTGCTGACCAACGTGCCCGCCGCTGTTCAGGAGAACGCTTTCATGCGATTGCTGTCGCTGATGACCTCGCTGCTGTGCCTGCTCTGCTGCAGTTCACTGTTCGCACAGGACGCCTCAACGCTCCTCGCAGACTCCGGAGTGCAGGGTGGTTTCGTCGTCGTGCTCGGTAGTGAAACGGGCGAATTCCTCGCCGGCCTGCGGCAAAGCCCGGCGTTTCAGATCCACGGCCTGTCCACCGATCCCGCTGGACCAGACGCCGCGCGTCAACAAATTCGGGCGCTCGGCCTCTATGGCGATGTCTCCGTGATTCCTTTCAGCGGTGAACAATTGCCGTACGTCGACAATATGGTCAACCTGTTCATCACCCAGCAACCGGAAGCCGTCGATCGCGAGGAGATCCTGCGAGTGCTGGTGCCCAACGGAATCGCCATGCTGGGTCTGCCCGATGGCAGCTGGGAAAAACTGGTCAAGCCCCGTCCCCCTGAAATCGATGAATGGTCGCACTATCTGCATGACGCCAGTGGCAATGCCGTCGCTCATGATGACGTCGTCAATTCCCCCCGCCACCTGCAGTGGGTCGGCAGTCCCCGCTGGTCTCGCCACCACGACCGTATGGCCAGCATGAGCGCTCTTGTGTCTACCAATGGTCGTATGTTCTATATCATGGATGAAGGCAGTCGGATTTCCGTGCAGCTGCCTTCCCGATGGAAACTGATTGCCCGCGATGCCTTCAATGGCACAATTCTCTGGAAACGTGACATCACCGAATGGCAGAATCAGTTGTGGCCACTGAAAAGCGGGCCCACACAATTGTCCCGCAGACTCGTGTCCACTGATCATGAAGTCTACGCCGCCCTCAGTGACAACGGCCCCCTCGAAGCACTCGATGCCGCCACCGGAAAAAGCCTCCGAACCTACCTCGGAACAGACGCCCTGGAAGAAGTGATTCACATCAACGGACGGCTGTTTGTGGTCGCCCGAAAAGGTCAGGCCGAACGCGAACGCTACGCACCCGCAAATGGTCGCGTGGGCGATCAGGCCATGGTCAACCAGGAATTCTTCTGGAATGAAGAACCTCGCGTGGTAATGGCCTTCGACGCGGCCACAGGCCAACAACTGTGGGCCAGACAGACCCGCATCTCACCACTCACACTCGCGGCAGACGAATCTCACGTCTACTACCACGACGGAGAATCCCTGCACTCACTCAGTCAGGACAGCGGCGAACTGGCCTGGGCCACTGCCCCCGTCACTCGACGTCGACAGTTCACCTTCAATTTCGGGCCGCGACTGGTGCTCTACAGTGACGTTGTTCTCTATGCCGGCGGTGATGGAAAAATGATCAGTGTGGATGCCGCCACAGGCAAACTCCTCTGGGAATCCGAACACCCGAACAGCGGATACCAGTCTCCGCAGGATCTGATGGTGGTTGACGGCCTCGTCTGGTGCGCCCCAACCACCTCCGGAAAAGATACCGGCATTTTTACCGGCCGTGATCCACGCACCGGCGAAATCAAAAAACAGTTCGCCCCCGATATCGACACCTACTGGTTTCATCATCGCTGCTACATCGCCAAAGCCACAGACAACTTTCTGATTCCCTCCCGGACAGGTGTGGAGTTTGTGGATCTTGAAAAAGAGCACTGGGACATTCATCACTGGGTCCGCGGTGGCTGCCTTTATGGGGTCATGCCGTGCAACGGGTTAACCTACACGCCACCCCATAACTGTGCCTGCTATCCGGAAGCCAAACTGTTCGGCTTCAATGCGCTTGCACCCGCTGCACCCACTCGCCCCGTCCCCGCTGAAGTGCCCGAGGCCGATCGACTGACCCGCGGGCCCGCTTTCGAGACACCGCTCGTCGCCGCCGCCGAATTCAACGGTCAGGATGACTGGCCGATGTTTCGACATGATCAGACACGCAGCGGAACGTCGCGTCAGGAAATCCCCGCACGCGTCGCACCACATTGGGATATCCCGCTCGGCGGTCGACTCACCCCGCCCGTAATCGCCGACGGTCGCGTTTATGTGTCACAGATCGATGCCCACACGCTCCATGCGCTCAATCAGCAGGATGGCAGCACAGCGTGGAGTTTTGTTGCCGGCGCCCGCATCGACTCACCTCCCACTCTGATTTCCAGCCGCGCGCTGTTCGGTTGCACAGATGGTTGGGTGTATTGCCTGAACGCTGCCGATGGACAGCTGGTGTGGAAGTATCGAGTCGCCCCGCTTGATCGTCGTGCGATGGCGTTTGAACAACTGGAATCTCTCTGGCCTGTCCACGGCAGCGTGCTGGTGAAGGACAATGTCGTCTGGGCCGTCGCTGGTCGTTCCAACTTTCTTGATGGCGGCCTGCGTCTGGTTCGCCTGGATCTGCTCACCGGAGCCCAACTTTCAGAAACCATCATGGATGAAACAAATCCGGAAACCGGCAACAACCTTCAGGAAACACTGAAGATCCTGCAGATGCCCGTCGGCCTTCCCGACATCCTCGTCGCCGACGAGAAGTTCGTTTACATGAAATCCCAGAAATTTGATCTGCAGGGTAACCGTCTGGAAATCGGCCCCGTGTCCGGAGATTTCGTGGAACAGGGTTCCGCACAACGCGGGGAAGGCGTACACCTCTTCGCCCCCATGGGCTTCCTCGACGATAGCTGGTTCCATCGCTCCTACTGGGTCCTCGGACGAAACTTCGCCGGCGGACATGGTGGCTACTATCAGGCCGGTCGCTTCGCGCCCTCCGGAGACATCATGGTCAATGGGGGAGGCTATGTCTTTGGATACGGACGCAAGCCGGAGTACTTCCGCTGGACGACGACCATGGAACGACAGCTGTACGCCGCATCGCCGGAACCGCCAGCCGTTCCTGAAAACTTTGTGAAGAAACCCGGTGCCGCAGAGGGCAAAAAAGGTGCTGTGCAGAGTCAGTTTGCTCAGTTCGGAAAAGCCCCCGCACTCGATCCCACCAGCAAACCCGTCACCGTCGAGGCCTGGATGACGGCGACCAATCCCAACGGTGTCATCATGGCTCGAGGTGGCCCGCAGGATGGCTTCGCGCTGACACTCGAAACGGGTAAACCCACTTTTCTCGTACGATCGTCCGGTCAGCTCACGTCTATCGCCGGTCCAAAACGCATCGTCGGCGGCTGGCACCACCTCGTCGGTGTCCTGACCACAGACCGGCAGATGAGATTGTATGTTGACGGTCAACTCGCCGCCGAAGGAACAGCTCCAGGACTACTCACCAAAGACCCTGCCCAGCCACTCGATATCGGCGATGACACTGGCAGCGCCGTCGGCGAATACACATTGCCAAATCAGTTTGTCGGTATCATCGATGAAGTCCGCCTGTACTTCGCGGAAGTGGACGCCGACACCGTCAACGCCCGGTACAAGGAAGCCGCAGAAATGCACCCCGAACCTGCGCTGGTGGTCAGCTTTGATGACAACACCGCACGCGACATGTCCCTGAATCGTAACAATGGCACCCTCAACGGAGGTCAGCCTGTGGAAGGCCGCTTTGGACAGGCCATCAAGTTCAGTGGCCGCAAAAACGGTGGCGCAAAACAGGCCAATCCCGCTGCAGCAAACACACCCAACAGTCTCATCGAACCCAAATGGAATGTGGACGTGCCCGTTTATGTCCGCGCGATGGTCCTCTCCGGCTACCATCTGTTCATCGCCGGCCCCCCCGACCTGATCGACGAGGAAGCCACCTTCCGACAACTCGCCGAAAAGGATCAGGCCGTGGATCAGCTGCTGGCAACACAGGACGCCGCAATTCAGGGACAACAGGGCGGACAACTCGTCACTGTCAACTCCGAGACCGGTGAAATCCTGCACACACTCCAGCTGCAGGGACTGCCGTCATGGGATGGCCTCGCCGCAGCTCGCGGCCAGCTGTTTCTGACTACGCTGGATGGACACGTCCTCTGCCTCGGCGCTCAGTGATTCTTCCGATACCCCCTCCGCCGCGGAACCTGCAGGTGATCATGATGCCCAATCGATGGCCAAATCCCGGAACTTTCAATCCTGTCTCACACCTCACACGCGCTCCGCGGATCCGTCGGAGGATCGCTGCATTTGTGGCCTGCCTGATGACCTCAGCCGCCGTCTGGGCCTGCAATATCCCGGTGTTTCGCTATGCCCTCGAACGCTGGACTCCGGATGTCTGTGAAATCATCCTCTTCACCGAGAAACCACTCTCGACAGACGAAGATGCTTTCGTTCGCAGCCTTGAACGCCAGTCAAGCCTCGTCGGGGGACCAGCCAACTCCCGTGTGATTCGCGCCGAACTTCAGGCACTCACCCCGGAACTCAACTCCCTCTGGCAGTCCCTGCAGCAATCCCCGAATCGAACACCGCCCTACGTTGTCATTCGATCCCGCTACGGAAAGGATCGCGTTGCCAACCACTGGTCAGGGCCCCTGCAGGATTCCCTTTCCGTCCCACTCCTCGATTCACCAGTTCGCCGTGAATTGGCCCGACGCTTGCAGAAAGGAGATGCGATCGTCTGGCTGGTACTGAAATCGACCGTAGCCGCTGACGGAAAGGATTCCACGGCCACCACCACCACGGCACTGAATCTCCTGCAGGAACAATGCCAGGCCTTACCCGGGAAACTGGAGCTCCCCGAAGGCATCGGGCTCCAGGGATCGGAACTGTATTCCGAAGTCCCCCTGCTGCTGCAGTTTTCCATTCTGGAACTCAGTGCCGCCGATCCACAGGAACAGTACCTGATTCGACAATTGACAGGCTTTCAGCCGGCTGCCTTTGACGCGGGTGAAGCACTGATCGTGCCCGTCTTCGGACGCGGGCGAGCCCTGGAAGTGATCCCGGCATCGCAATTAACTGCGGATCTGATTGAAGACCTGTCTCGATTTCTCTGCAGCGCCTGCTCGTGCCAGGTCAAAGAACAAAACCCGGGATTTGATCTGCTGATCAGCACGCCGTGGAACACAGAGTTGTTCGGCGAAGATGCCCAACTCCCTCCCGCTCCTCCAGTCAAAGGAACCGGCCGCAGCGAAAAGCCGACCCTGCTGCCCATCCCCCCCGGCAGACCACCAGCAAAACGCCAACCTCCACCACCCCAATAACCCCTGCCCCCTGTTTTCCACTCCCTACTCCCTACTACTTACCCCCTATTCCCTATTACCTACTCACCACTCACTACCAACTACCTACTACCACCCCCCTCCCACGCGAGCTCATCATGAACATCAACTGCAGCAGCGCCATACCCTTCGTTGCGACGATCCTCCTGCTGCTCAGCAACGGCATGGCGACCGCACAAACTCCCGTCCGCGTCCTTGTCTGGGACGAACAGCAGCCTGAACAGAAACAGGCCTACGGCGACAAGTTCCTTGGAGAAACAATCGCCGCCAGTCTGCAGAGCCGACCAGGACTCAGCGTGAAATCCTCTGCCCTGCGCGATACGGATCAGGGACTGTCTCAGACTCTGCTCGATCAGACCGATGTCCTGATCGTCTGGAGTCATGTGCGGGTTCGCGAGCAGAACGATGACATCATGGAAGCCGTCGTCAAACGAGTGCAGCAGGGACAACTGTCGCTGATCGCCCTGCACTCCGCACACTGGCACAAAGTCTTTGTCCGACTGATGCAGGAACGTACAAAGACCGATGCACTGCAGCAGATTCCTGAGACCCAGCGGGCCTCAGCCAAATGGGATTATGTGAACGCCAGTCCCTATGGGAAGGGCGTCAAAGCCGATGACCGGCTGACACCGTTCCTCGAAACCGGCACAGATGGCGTTTTCAAACTGACCCTGCCACAGTGCGTGTTTCCGGCGTGGCGTCCTGATGGAGCTGCCTCACATGTCACCACGCGACTGCCCGATCATCCGATTGCCGCGGGCCTGCCTGCCACATGGGATATCCCGCACACCGAAATGTATGGCGAACCTTTTCATGTCCCCGAGCCGGATGCGGTGATCTTTGAAGAACGCTGGGACAAAGGTGAATTCTTTCGCAGCGGCTGCCTGTGGAAAATCGGGAAAGGACACGTCTTTTACTTCCGTCCCGGCCACGAAATTTTTCCCGTCTTTCTGCAGGCGGAGCCACTGCGTGTCCTTGAAAATGCGGCACGTTGGCTGCCCACTGCAGCGACAGAATAGGTCCGGCAACGGGGCCTCCTCCCTGTCGAACCCGTCAGCGAATTCCTCGGGCTGACGCCTGCGCCTCCTGCAGCAGCGTCTTCATCGCCTGTCCCATGGCGTCACCAATCAGATAATACGTCTCTGCATTCGTATTCCAGTGATAACCCTGACCACTGGGTGACTCTTCCTTCTCGCGCCAAAAAGTACGCGTTCCCACAAACGCCACATTGCCCTGAAACTCCGGATACTGAGCCACAGCGGCCTGGGCTTTCATCAGTGACAACGCTCGTGGATGAGTCTCCTTCAGGCCGGTCATGCCTGTTTCAGCAATCACAAACGGAAGCTTCTCCACACCCAGATCCCGTCGAAGATCACGAATCAGGTGCGCCAGATTCGACTCATACTCTGCGTTGAATGAATCGCTGATTCGATCATTCCAGCCCTGATGCCAGCCGAATCCACACAGCTCCCAACGACCATCAGACCCCGGCACCAGTTCCTCAAGCCTCGAATGCGTCTCCTTCGCCAGACGCAGAATTTCCCGGTAATAATGGCCCACAGCCTCCGGATTTGCCGCGAGTTCCGCATCCTGTTTTTCCCCCAGCGAATAGGGAATCTTTCCGGCACTCGGCGGGCGAAAATCCACCGCCAGACTCTTGCCACCCCACGCACACTTGATCAACAACACGGGCTCATCCAGCACATCTCCCATGACCCAGCCGAATCCCAGCTCCGGTCCGATCCGATCAGTTTTTACACCAAACCCCGTCGTCAGCGCGCCATGGCGATCCAGATAAGAAATCCAGACGTCGTTCCGAACACTCCAGCCCCCCTGCGCGTCCATCAGATGAGCAAATCGCTCCGCGGACTCAGGAGCCCGAACGAGAAACTCCAGACTACCACGCCCACCATTGCGAGCAGGATCCGCAGCAATGATTCCGTGGCCCTCCATATTGGACTGCCCTGCCAGAATAAACACCTTGACCCGCTTCACAGGGTCCGCACCCAGCGACTCCCCGGCCCAAATCCCCACCATCAGCAACAGCAACAGAATCCTGCTCATAATCCTTCTCTTTTCCAAACGCACCCGCGAAGACATCAACTCTCACTCTCGGTTCCCTCACAGAAACTGTCAAGCGCACTGGGTGATTGGGGCTGGGTAATCGGGGCCGCGGGGCGGTGATTGGGGCGGCGGTGTGATTGGCGGGTGTAATGGTAATCAGGGCCATCCATCTGTGTAATCAGGGCCATCCATCTGTCATTTGACACCATCAGGGGGTGTAATTGGCATTTTGTAATTGGGGCCATCCATCTGTCATTTGACACCATCAGTGAGTCGTGGTACTGTTTTTCTGCGGTTTGAGCATTTTCGGTTTGCTGCTTTTATCCATAATCCACAACAGCATCAGACGGGGGCATTCATCATGGCTCGAACAAATCGACGGGATGTTCTGGCGGATCAGGACATTCAGGTCGTGCACTGCGTCAATCGCTGTGTCAGACGTGCGTTTCTCTGCGGTAATGACGAGCTTTCCGGTAAAAACTACGATCATCGTCGCGGACTGATCCGCAAACGTCTGGAATTTCTCGCTGGCATCATGGGCATCGAAATTCTTGGCTATGCCGTCATGAGCAATCATTTTCACGCGGTCCTGCGGAACCGACCAGATGTCGTGGCTACGTGGTCTGACGCCGAGGTCGCCCAAAAGTGGTGGATGCTCTGCCCGCTTCGAAAAAACGAAGACGGCAGCCCCGCAGAACCCACCGACACAGAACTGCAGGCCATCCGTGCCGATCGCAAATCGCTGAAGGAAAAGCGACGGCGGCTGTCCAGCATCTCGTGGTTCATGCGGTTCGTGTCAGAACGCATTGCGAAAGATTCGAACAGGGAAGACAAGTGCACCGGTCGGTTCTGGGAGGGCCGCTTCAAGGCGCAGGTGTTGCTCGACGACGCTGCGATTCTCGCATGCCTGCAGTATGTCGATCTGAACCCGATTCGCGCTGGTCTCACGAAGACGCTGGAGGGCAGTCTTTTCACAAGCGTTCAGGACCGCATTGAAGACCTGAAACAGGCGAAGGAACAGTGTGCAGATACAAGTGGGCAGTGTGCAGAAAACGCCACACCAACTGCGGCAGCGTCTACTTCGTCGGTGGCCGTTATGCCGGTG
>CAIYBH010000338.1 GCA_903924405.1 uncultured Planctomycetaceae bacterium
AGCGACGTGATCACCAACGGAGTATGTCGGCAGGATCCGGGGCAATTCGGGCAGCATTTTGGTGTGGTCTTTCTATTATGGTTTTGCAGTGGCGGACATCCATGCGAAAATTCAGCAGCCAGCGCAGACAGCGTTGTTACGTGTGTGTAGCAGCGCTGGTAGAGATGATGGAGAGCCGTGAACTTCTCAGTTCAGTGACCGTCCAGTTATCCGCGGGTCAGGACACAACGATCTACAACGTGGCCACGGGGGATTTGTCGAACGGTGCGGGGCAGTATCTTGTTGTCGGTGGTGCTGAGGGTTTTGCGGCGGCGCGTCGCGGGCTATTGTCTTTTGATGTGGCATCGGCGGGAATCCCGGATGGAGCCACGATTCTTGATGCTGTGCTGACGCTGAATCTGGCTGAGTCTGTGGGGGCTGCGACGACTGTCAGTCTGCATTCTGTCTCGAAGGCCTGGGGAGAATCCACAAGCGACGCATCGGGCAACGAATTTGAGGGTGTGCCTGCGGGGGTTCGGGATGCGACGTGGCTCTTCAGCCTGTTTGACTCGACCGCATGGGTTTCTGCGGGCGGAGATTTTCGTGCGGAGTCGGCATCACTGACTGTGGATGGGCTGGGGGCCTGGCAATGGTATGGTGCCGGGGTGGTTTCCGATGTCCAGAGCTGGCTTGATAACCCCGCCAGCAATTTTGGGTGGATGCTGAAGAGCAGCGAGACCAGCGGTACGATCAAGGGTTTTGTCAGCCGGGATGGAGCGAATGCCGCCTTGCGTCCGACTCTGGAAATCACGTACGAGGAACCCGTCATTCCCGGGATCGTGGAAGGACGTAAGTGGTTTGACAGGAATGCTGATGGACTTCGGCTTGCGCCTGCCGTTCAGGCGTTGGGATTGAACTTTCCCGGCGGGAAGGCCAACCTCAATGCCTTTGGCGGTCAGGAATATTGGTACCGCTCAGCCGCAAATAATTCATGGTATTTTCTGACACCCGATGGCGAACTGAGACAATGGAGTGGTCAGGGGGGGAAGCTGACCGGGAAATTTGTGGATTCCCTCGGGACGCGAGCATGGTACAACCCTGAGATCTTTATGTCTGCAGGGGCTAATCAGGACGAGCCCTGGCTGAATGGTTTTGTGTTCGATCTGGTGGATTCTGCGGACACCGTTGTGGCGACCACCGAATCCCGGGATATAGATTTGAATGGCGACGGGCAGATTCAGGAAGAGCAGGAGCGGGGCTGGTACAGATTCAATAACGTACGTCCCGGGAAGTATACGGTTCGTGAGCGTGTTCCGACGGGTTGGGCTCAAAGTGCTTCTGTAACGTCACCCGGTGCAGCCCAGGCATGGACTCTGGATCAGACGCTGGGCCTGACGTTTTCGGGGAATCTGCATCAGAATTTTGGTGGTCAGGGAGAACGCTGGCTGAAGGGAACCGCGGGCTGGTACTTCATCACGCCGTCTGGTGAGTTGTTTCGCTGGAACGGACGTACTGTGACTTCGTCGGCGCCGTTAAGCGGCGTTTCTGTGGCCGCACTGGGGATGACTTATTTCAGTGATGTGTCTTTGCTGTATGCTGCAGAAAATCCTGTCCTGAGTGTGTCAGAGGGGGCTTTGGTCACTCGTGTCAACTTTGGAAACTATCGGCCATCAGTGATCTCGGGACGTACATGGACCGAGGTCGATACGAATGGTGTTCGCAACATCGCGGGAATGCCGACGGCCGTGGCGACGACTGTTCCAGAGAACGTCCCGCCCGCTCTGAAAAAGGTCACATGGTATGAGTTGACCGTGCCTGACGATCCAAACACCGGCACCGGTGGAACATCCCCGTCGACTAAACGTCTGTACTACACGACCCAATTTGGCGAAGTGTACCAGTGGTCGGCAACAGCAGGCTCAAGCCTTGTCACTCGGATTTCTGCCGCTGCCGGTCTGACTGCCGCCGCAATTGCCAGAGCAGCCTTTGTTACCGAACCATGGCAGAATGGTGTCACAATCGAGTTGCTGAATGAGGCCGGGTTTGTTGTGGCTCGCAGTGTCTCAGGGGACTCGGATCTGAATTCTGATCAGCAGATTGATGTGGAAACTGAACGAGGCTGGTATCGTTTTTCCGGACTGATTCCCGGGAAGTACACGATTCGTCAGACGGTGACCGCGGGAAATCGGGCCGTCTCAGAAGCATCGCCTCTGCTCGAAAAAACGGCTGCTCAGCTGTCAGCTGACTATGGTTTTAAAGCCGACACGACTGACCATTTCAACTTTGGTGGTCGCAACGAACGCTGGTTCAAATCCCGTTCCGGAGATTGGTATTACATCACGCCAAATGGAGTCGTGTCGAAGTGGGACCGCAACAGCGGCGGTTCCCTGGGACTTGTACGCGGCAGCCAGATAGCCAGATTGTCCGGGAACTATTACGTGAATCTGAATCTGCTGTTTCAACCAGTGAAGACGGAGATGGTGACGCAGGGGGGCGAAACCATCACAATGAATTTTGCTCAGGCAACGCTGCTGGATACGGTCTTTGCCTCGATTGCGTCTTCGATCACCTGAGTTCCCGTCAGATGATCGTGATTGCCCAGTGAACGTCTCGGCTGTTGATTTTGCTTATCGCAGTCTGACTCGTTCCAGCGCATTGACTTCAATGATGTCGCGTTTTTCTTTTTCTGACCAGCGACTTCCCAGCACTCCAACCTGTTGGCCAAGATGGTTTTCAAACTGCACACCTGCCGTTGGCTTTAAGTCCGCCAGGACTCGCCCCGAGCTGGTCATCAGCACAAACGCATTGGCCTGTCCAGGGGCGCGTTGCAGGATACCGGCTCCTACAAATCGATTTTCGGGACTTCCGGGTTTGATAACCCCGCCCGGTGTGGATGCCGTCGCCGAGGTCGCTGGGGCCGTAGTCGTCGGGGGCGTCACCGCTGCTGGCTCGAACGCACGTTCTTCTGAAGACGCAGATTGGGATGCGAACATTGTCGGGGTTTCCTGAGCTTCCGGGGGCAATGTGTTATTGGGGTCGGGAGCCATGAATTGTTCGACTGAAGCCGTCGCAGGGGCCGGTTGGGCGGGGTCCTGCTGAGTCAGCCAGGACTGAAATTCTCTCGTCTGCGCGGGGACCTGGGCAACGGCAGTTTCTGTGACTGGTTTCACACGGGCGATGACCGCCGGGGGCATAAACGGGCTTCCGCTGTGGCGAGCAACCAGTTGGGCATCCTGCATTTCTGTTTGACTTTGCAATTGTTTGACATCCAGCAGTTGGGCAAGTCGTCGGCGATAACGTTCGATCGCCGGATAACGCAATTCGACGGCCCCGCTTATCTGAAGATTCGTGACCTGGCCCTGCAGCTGTCGATAGGCATTTTCGATGGAATCGAGGTCCCATGTGGAGGC
>CAIYBH010000339.1 GCA_903924405.1 uncultured Planctomycetaceae bacterium
CAATCGGCGCCCCAGCTCCAGACTCACAGCCTTATCCTGATCATCGGTCTTGCGTGCTGCTCTTTTGGCCACTGCGACACTCCTGAAGTGCGCCCCTGAGAAAAACCACGGGAAGCCGGATCAGGTGTCCGGCTTTTCAGTGCGGTAAATTACTCCGCGCCTATCCCGTGAATCGAAGAACGCCAGTTCAACCGATGCGTTTTGCCAGTTCGACCGCTTTCGACCGCGCTGCCCCTGCGTAGTGTTGCGTCATATCGGCCTTTCTGTGACCCAGTGCGGCCTGCGCAGCCTCCAGACCGGCCTCTGCCCTGGCCCTGTGTGCGAAGGTGTGCCGTAACTGGTGCGGAATCCATCGGGCGATACCAGCTGCCTCGCACGCCCGCGTCACCGAGCGACGATACCCAGCGCCGGTGATGGGGAATAGCTTCTGATCCGGATCCTCTGGCAGGTGCCTCTGCAGAATCCGCTGCGACTCTGGCCCAAACACCAACTCCCTGACCGCTCCATGGTGCGCGGTCTTATGATCATGCAGACGAGCCAACCAGACTTCTCCGGATCGATCGATCATCCCCGCACTCAATCCCAGCAGTTCGCCTGACCGGGCCCCTGTGAGATTCTGGAGATCAATCAGATCCCGAACCAGAGGACTCACTCGGTCCCGGACGGCCTGAAGGCTTTCATCATCCACCGGAGATCGCGGTTCTGATTCTGCGGCCTGAGTTCGCCCTGCGAGGAGTGGCGCCAGCGCCTGAAGTTTCTGGAGGACCGCCGGTTCAATCAGTTCGTTGCCGACAGCATACTTAAAGATCCGCCGGATCCGGGACATGGCCGAATTGATAACCGTACGTTTCCACCCGAAGGTGATCATCTTTTCCCGGACGGCCTTCAACGCCAGTGGCCCGAACTCCGCCGCCGGTGTCCGACCGTAGAGATCATTGAGGGGGCGCATGCAGGACTTGAGGATACAAATCTCGCTCGTGGCTTTGCCGGCTTTCGTGTAGTGGCTTTTGGCGTGCTCAAGAAAAACCACGCACAACTCACCAACCGTCGGCCCGGGATCCGGCTGCTCGTTTCGTGGAAGACTTCCACGTTTCCCGGAGGACTTCACGGGATCAATCTGCTGACCGCCGGCGAACTTCGACACCAGCTGGCCGTATCGGATCCGGCTTTCATCGCTGCCGTATGGCCCCAGCAGATGGTCTTTACCATCAACGCGAACACGGGCCTGTCCGCTCTGTTTGTGCAGCAAATACGATGGAAAAACATTCGGTTTACGTGGCATGCGAAAAATCCTGTTCATCGTTTCGTGGAAGAACTTCCACGATTGAACAAGCAAATTCACTGCACTGACGAACGTCGTCAGGTAACGTAAACCACGATTCAGCAAGGACTTATGAGAAGTGGAGGATAACGGATTTGAACCGATGACCTCTTGCATGCCATGCAAGCGCTCTCCCAGCTGAGCTAATCCCCCGGGTGCCCAAGAGTTTAGCGATCCGCTCCCGGCGTGTCAAGGTTCGGTGGAACGGGTTTGCCAGCGAGTTGATCGTGTTCCCCAAACCAGCGTTTTCTGGCCTCTGGTCCCTCACAGAGCATCGCTTTTCCACGAGTGGAACGCTGATCGAAATCTCCGAAAGGGCACGGCGACGGTTCCGCGTTCGCGTCTTCAACGCCCCGAAATTGCTCGCCGCACACCGTTGCGAACCCTTAATTGCCATCTCCACGAACGGGACTGCGTCCGGGGCTCAACCCGGCAGCTCACCGGCTGCATTCCACGTGCTCACCCCTGTCACGAGACATGGGGAAATGCATTCAGAGGTGGCTGCATCACCGATCGGCACTGCAGATCACCGGTGGCCCGTTCAACAATTTTTTTCAAGTCGCGTTAACACCCTTCGTAATACCCCCCGATCACTGACTTCTGCGCAAGGCAGATTATAAGGAAGAAACGCTATGGGACTGAAACTTGAGTTTCACGTGAATGGTAAGGTGCAGGTGTATGACATCCGGGCAACCGGCGACGAACTCCGAGCGCTCGGCGACAGCGTTCTACGTGATTACCCAAATGCCTCCATCGTGCGATTCTGGACCGATGATCTGTACGGTACTGGACGACAGTGGAAGTTTCTGGAGTACAGCGATGGTCGCTGGGGAAATTTCAACTTTCCGCCCAACAAGACCGCCGACGGGTTCCGCTAATGGTCTGTTGCCATCGTTTCACCATATCCCAAAGTCACTCGTCCCCCATTGTTTGAACTGACTATCACGACATAGCCGCAATCCAGCAGAGCTGCTCGCTGTCGCCTGACAACAAAAAGGCAAAAAAACGATGGCTGTTAAGTGTGCGCATTGTGGTGGGAGCATCAGCATGAAGATGTCCAAAGTGGCACTCGCCGTTGGCGGCAGTGTGGCCATGATTCCATTGGCCGCAGCATTCGGTCTGAAAGCCGGATTGATTGCCCTGGGAGTGGCCGCGTGGCAAGGCAACAAGAATGCCATGCAACTGCTGCGGCTGAAGCAACAACTGATGCTGGCGTCCGAAAAAGCCGGCTCATTTTTTTACTGCAGCAAGTGCGGAAAAGATGCCTCTGTCAGCGAAGTCTTCTCGCAACTCTAAACCCAAGGCATCCCTGCTTCGCTGAAAACCCTCTCAAGGGAATTGCCGATGAAATGGCCCACGGATAAGTTCCTGCAGTATCTGATCACCTGGTTTGTCACAGGCTGGTGCTGGCAGGTCCTGTTTTCGCAGCCACCCCAAACAACAACCACGGGTGAAGCCGTTCAGCAATGGCTGGGGTTATTCTTTGTGAACCTTGTCAGCCCAATGATGTTCGGTGCCATCTGTTCCGAGTTCCCACTGGTCTCGTGGTCAGCCTTCGCCTGCGGCGCAGCATTCATCGGAACTCTGACGGTGGGATCCATTCGGTCCGCCTACGCCGCTAAATATGCACTGGCAACGTATTTCATACTGTCCATGTTCACTCTCTGGGTCGAGCCATGGGTGACCTTCACCGGTGTGACGGTGCTTGTGCTCGAAATCCTGCTCAAGGTTTCCTCCACGATCGTGGATGTCGGCATTTCGTTCTTCGCGCTGCTGATGTGGCAGAAAGCGGCGTCACGTGTCGATGTGGAACTGAGCAGTTAGTCACGGCCGGAAGTCGTGCGGACAACTTCGCAAGGCGGCGAGTGCCCATGTTCAATTCGAGTCGATGTTCAATCCGAGTCCACGTCGCTGACAAGGCTGAGGTATTTCAGGCGAATTCCCGCAAGATGCTGCTGATAGCTGGGTGCACCCTGGTTGAGTTTCACAGCGTGGGTTGCCTCCATCAGTGCGGATTGCAGTGCATCAGTAACCGCAGCCTCATCCGGAACAGTCCACGCCAGCTTCGCCTTGTGCTCAAACCCTTTGCTCAGCAGGTAATGCGGACTGGCAGCCTCGGGGTGCCAGTCCCGCAAACGTATGCCCAGAGACAACATCCACTCCACAACCCGTCGCGCTTTTGCAAATTGTCCGCTGCGGCGAGCTTCAATCTCCAGTAACTGCGCACGCTGCGCCACAGTCTCGATGACCCGTGCCTGCAGGTACGGACGCAGGCCCATCGTGTGCATTTGTCGCTGCAGCTCCCGGAAACTTTCGTCCGCAACACTTTCAGCAACTTTTTCAGACTCAATTTCATAACAGGCCTGACGACTGATTTCTGAAGCCAGCACTGAGACCAGCATTTGCTCGAGCATTTCCACATGCGTCGTTTGATCAGGAAACTGCTGCAAAAGCCGATTCAACTGCTCGGCTGTCATGGCGTTCAGCGAACTTGAAGACGCGAATGCCGTGATCAGCTGTCGGTTATTGTCATCTGACGTGGCCAGTACGAACTGCCGAATCATGTCGCGAGCTGCCTGGTCCATGCGAGCCGATCGCTCCGGCCGATCTCCCTGCACCTGCCGCGCAAGCTCCGTGCGAATACCAAACGATCGCAACAGACTGGGGACGACAATTGGACTGGCGGCATGCAACAACAAAACAGCCTCGGCCCTCCGTAATTCCTGCTCCGCCAGTTCCGCGTCCCCGTGTTTTCGGAACAGATCTGCACTCCGGAACAGGATCTCACAGTAGAGATCAGCAACCTGCGTGTCACTTTTCAATCGATCAGCATCGTGCTCAGCGAGCAGCCGGGCTTCGGTCAGGAGCTGGCGCAATGAGTCATCAGCATCCTGACGCTGAAAGTGTTCACACAAACTCTTCTGTATGAACAGCACCTCCGTCAGATGAGTGCGAGCCAGTTCCGGAAGCTGCCGCAGGGAGCTGTTGAGCCTGACAATCGTGGTGAGAATCTCCGCAGAATGCCCTTCGAGATCGGTGGCTGACAGATTGATCGTTCGCTGCAGGAGAACCATCAATTGCTGCAGTGCCTCAGCTGACACCCCTTCACCGCGTTCTGCGCGGATCACTGCAGACTGTGCTTCCAGTCGATGATGTTCCGACTGACGCCAGAGCCAGGTCAGGCTGGTGATGATCACCACCGTCGCGGCACTGGTGGCAAGGACCAGTGCGGACTGGAGAGGCTGGCGACGATGCCACCGCAGCAGTCGCTCGAGGGGAGAAACCGGACGGGCGCGAATCACATGCCCATCCAGCCAGCGCTGCAGGTCCTCTGCAAGTTGCAGTGCATCCGGATAACGCCGCGCCGGGTCGCGAGACAGACACACCTGACAGATCGTCTCGAGATCCAGAGGCAGGTCCGGTACCAGGAGTCGCGGTGGAATCGGCGAACAGGCGCGGACCTGGTCCAGCGTTCCCTCCCTTGTCGCCGCGTGAAAGGGCGGACGTCCGGTCAGCAGCGCATACAGCGTAGCTCCGAGCGCAAACACATCCGTACGCTGCCCAATTGTTTGTGAGCTGGCGGCGACCTGTTCAGGCGCCATATACGACGGGGTCCCGCGCGGACCTTCCCAGAATCCGCGATCGCTGCCAGCAGCCACTTCCGCCGAACAATACGAGATCCCGAAGTCCGACAGCAGCGGCGTGACAGCAGCAATGTCCTCGGATTCCGATGTGTCCAGCAGTATATTGGAAGGCTTGATGTCCAGATGCACAATTCCCACGCGATGCAGAACATCCACTGCCCTGGCGATGCATGCCACAAGTCGAACCGCCTCACGCATTGGCAGTAGACTGCTCATCCGCGATTTCAGTGTTCCACCGCAAATGAGCTCCAGCACCAGATACCGCTGCCGCTCATGTTCCCCGGCGTCCAGCAGGCGCACCACATGCGGATGCCGAATGCGTCCAAGTGCCCGGACTTCTGTCAGCCAGCGCTGCTGCAACGCTTCCTGTGGCAGGTCGTCACGCATCAGCAGTTTCAGCGCCACCTTGCGGCCAATCGAAGGCTGCAGAGCTTCATAGACAACACCCGCTCCGCCACTCCCCAGTTTTTTCAGAATCACGAATCCCGGAATCTGCGGCAGCGTCTCGATGACCTTTCGGGAACCTGCACCTGTGTCCGCCGACCCCTCCTGCACCAACATCTCAAGACGGTCCGCGCAGGCCACACAGGACTGCACGTGCGATTCAAGACGAACAAAGGTGTCCGTCCCATGATGACTACTGCCCAGAAGTTGCAGTTCCTCGGATGTTGGACAGCCCTCAGCGTCCATCTTCACTTCCTTCGGGCTCAACAAACCCCAGTTCCCTGGCCGTCCTGCGCAACAACTTCCGGATACGCTTCTGCGCTGCGAACGCCGCCGCGTAGCTGATGTTCAGCGAATCAGCAACCGCACGGACAGTTTCTTCATGTTCACAAATCCGTGAGAAAACCAACCAGCTCTGCGGGTCGACTTTTAAGCGGACCGTTTCCTGCACAATCGCAGCCTGCTCAAACAGGAGCTTCTCAAACTCATCCAGCGACACATCGGACTGCGCTGCCTGCTCCGAAATGTGTTCGTCTGTCAGCGGTAGAAAATGCAGTTGCTGTCGCTGTGCCTTGCGCCACTGATCGATCGCCCGGGACTGACACAACCGCTTCAGCCACGCTCGAAATCGATAATGTGGCAACGGCTGATAGCTCTGCATCCGCTGCGAAAGTTCCAGCCAGATTCTCTGTATCAGATCCTCACGGGAATGCCGATCGAATTGAAAGTTGTAAATGTAACGGCGGATGAGCGGGTCATAGCGTTTCACAAACGCCTCCCACGCCTCGCTGTTTCCAAGGTCTCCTACCGCAATCAGTTGCAGTGGATCGGTCGTCTCGCCGGCACATAGATTCATCGAAGTTCCCATTCCGGATGTGGGTACGATGGACGCAATGATGACACGGAGGGCAGGGGAGGGAGGCTCTGCAGGGGTTTGCAGGACGAACCTGCTAAACGGAGGAGCAGGGTAAACTGACGAATCTGAAATTGCGGGGGTCGAGTTGGGCTGTTTAACACTCCGCGACGCCTGCGCCAGACACCCGCGTTCCGGGCTGACTTTTTTACTGCCGAAACACCAGTCTGTCGTTGATGACCACCGCTGACGCTTCCGCAGTCACCCACGAGCAATCATTAAGTAGTGAATGTTCCCACAGCCCCTGGAGTATCCTAAGAATCCACCAGCCGCCGTCAAGCATTCCTGCCAACAAACGGCGTCAGTGGTTCTCGCGACATCGTGCGCAATCACAGCATTCCTGATCAGCTTGCCGAGGCAGGCGTTGAGGAGCCGTCACATGCGACGTGGCCTGGTGTCACCGGCCGCTGCTGTTGGGGACGTGCTGGACAACTCTGGAGAACGGCGATGTGTCACGTAGGCGCAGAGCGTTAGCCGCGAGTTGCAGGCTGCAAGAGCATCGTAGGTACAGCGGCGAATGCCGCGACAGCGTTTCGCTGTGGGCGTCAGCCCGCAGTGCTGACACCCAAATTCGCAGTCAGCTGCGCAGCGGTGACAGAAGTGTGTGTCCGTTGGTATTCGCCGATGGACACAGGCGATGATCGCTGCACGATTGATTGAAAAGTTGCGGGAGGCGGGGAGCGGGGAATGGGGCTTGCTGCTCAGGAGGAACGTAGCCCTTGCAATCAGGCAAAACGCAACTGGCCGCCAACGCGTTGCCGCTCACAATAACGCGGCTCAGGTGGAACTTCGCACTCCCCTCAGGAAAAACGCAACCGGCCGCTAGCGCGTTGCCGCTCACAACAACGCGGATCAGGTGGAACGTAGCCCTCCCCCTCAGGCAAAACGCGAGCGGCACCGCTGATGCGGTGCCGATCACAAACTTATGCGGTGCCGATCACAAACGCGCGGCAGGCTATTGCAGGGGTACGGGGCGATGTGGCCATGCCGGACTTCCGGGAGGGTCGGCACGATGCGGCGCTTTTCCCAACCCGAAGTCTTCGGGTTTGAGGTTCAGCGTCTTGTAGTAATTGCCGTCGTTGATGAAGCCGTAGAAGGTGGGGTAGAAGGGGTCGACATAGGCCACATCGGCCATCGCCGGCACTTCGCCGCCGGTCAAGGCGATGGCCGCATTGACAATCAGGCGTCGCAGGTCTTCGTCAACAAAGTCCACAGCTGCTCCTGCCGTTGTGCAGAAGGACTTGCCGGCCTTGCCATCGGGCAACTGGTACGGGTGCAGCCATGCCAGCGGCTGCATGGGCTTATTGCGAGCGTCTTCGGTCAGAGTTTTTGACGAGGGATCGAGGGACTCAGTGATGGCGCCACGGAGCAGAATCTGGTCGGCATCGGTCAGGTGCACCACACCGTAGACGTCGCTGGGAGCGAAGATTTCGGAGACACCGCGAAGGATCGCGTGCTGGTCGGCACCTGGTTCGACAACGCTGCGGGCGCCTTCGACTTTGTGGTGGCCATGATGAGACACCCATTGTTCTCCGAGTACCTGTCGGCCGAACTGGTC
Source organism: uncultured Planctomycetaceae bacterium (assembly GCA_903924405.1). GTDB lineage: Bacteria > Planctomycetota > Planctomycetia > Planctomycetales > Planctomycetaceae > SXXK01. The sequence goes on from CAIYBH010000339.1 coordinate 7,881, forward strand.
GAAGGTCAGGGAGTCGCCGAATTTTTCACCGCCGCGAAAGGCATGAGTGGCGGTGCGGAGTCCGATGACCGGTTTTCCGGCTTTCAGGTAGGCCGCGATATGTGCTGCCTGTTTGGCATCCGGATGGCGGAATCGGGTGGCGATGATCAGCAGGTCGGCGTTGTCCAGTGTTTCCAGCCCGCGGAGACCTTCCTGATTGTTTGAATCGATGTACTGGGCCCCGTCCGGGCCCATCGAAAACAGGACGGTGCATTTGAACCCATGCTTCTGGCTGAGGATCTTGCCGAGCATCGGCATGACTTCTTCAGACCGATATTCTTCGTCGCCAGCCACCAGAACAATGTGGCCTTTCGCGGCTTTGGGAGGTTCCAGAATCAGGCGATCGGCCGCGGGCAGTTGACCGGCACCGATGAACCCGCTGACCACCAGCAGGGCCAGGGAGCAGAACAGAGAACAACGACGCATGGCGGGACCTTATGAGTGTCTGCGAAGAGGCTGAATCCGAGACGAGACGTCACGGGCGAAAAGCGAAAGGTGAAGCGGGAGCCAACGAGCGATCAGGCAAAGAATTCCATGACCGCGTCATTCTTCACCATCTCACGGGGCTGATTCAGGTGGTTGTAGACGGTGCGGCGGGGATACAGGCCGACAGCGTGGTAGATGGACGCCAGCAGTTCGCCGGGGTGCACAGGATTTTCCGCCGGTGAGGAACCGGTTTCGTCGGATTTTCCGTGAACGTAGCCGCGGCGGGTCCCGCCACCAGCAAGGACTCCGGTGTAGCAGTATGGCCAGTGGTCGCGACCATCGTCACTATTGCTGTTGCCGGAGGTGCTGACCCCGCGTTTGGGGCTGCGTCCGAATTCACCCACGGCGACAACGAGGGTTTCCTGCAGCAGACCGCGCTGATCAAGGTCTTCAAGCAGGGTAGCGAGGGCTGCATCCAGCATGGGAGCGGACTGCTTTTTCATGCGGTCGCTGAGTCCGGTGTGGACGTCCCAGGAATGGTTATCGCTGTTCGCGACTTTCGGCCAGTTGACTTCCACGACGCGAGTCCCGGCTTCGACGAGACGGCGTGCGAGCAGACAGCTTTGCCCGAACGTGTTGTTGCCGTACTTTTCGCGGAGTTCAGGAGACTCGGACGAGAGATTGAACGCTTCGCGGGCCTTCCCGGAGAGCACCAGGCCGAGTGCTTTTTCGTAGTACTCGTTGAGCGCGTACTGGTTGACGGCCCGATCCATGTTTTTCATGCCGGCGCTGATGGTGTCGCGGAGCGAGGCACGGCGCTGCAGGCGGTCAAGAGGCACATCCTGACGGAGAGTCAGGTCATCGACGCGAACCCGTTCCATCTTGGCCATGTCCATATCATCGCCGGACGGATAGAGGTAATAGGGATCAAATGCGCGTCCGAGGAACCCGGCCGTACCGGCCTTGCCGATCACGTTGCTCTCCTGGAGCGGACGTGGCATCATAACGAACGGCAGCATCGGCGCGCTGAGAGGCTTCAGCTTGACGATGTTGGACCCGAAGTTCGGGAAGTCCTTGGGGCTGGGCGGTTCCAGCTGTCCGGACGGGCTGACGTTGTCGGCGGTGTAGCCGGTCAGCATCTGATAGATGGCGGCGGTGTGATTGAACAAACCGATCGGGGTGTAGCTGAGAGATCGAATGAGGGTGGCGCGGTCAATCTGCTGTGCCAGTTTAGGCAGCAATTCCGTGAACTGTACGCCGGGAATTTTCGTATCGATGTTTGTGAAGATGCTGCGGACGTTGTCCGGCACATTGGTCTTGGGGTCCCACAGGTCGAGGTGGCTGGGGCCGCCCTGCAGATACAGCATGATCACGCTTTTTGCGGCGCCAAAACCCTTGCCGCCATAGCGGGCTTCTTCATCGCTGACTTCCGCGGCGCCTGCGGCTTTTTCCAGCAGAGTGGCCGTGCTGAGTCCGGCGATGGCTGAGCTACCGATTCGCATCACGGCTCGGCGGGAATATCCGTCACAGGTGTCTTTACCAAAGTGTCCGGGAATCACCAGCATGGAACGCTCCTTTAAGATAGTGCACGAGCGAGTGGGACGCGGGGAAGGAAGGAGGCAGGGGACAAACAGTGACTGCTGAAATTCAGCGGCGCACCGTCAGAGTCTACGGAGAAAAACGGGGTCGACGCAATCCACTGTGTCTCAAAATCGGCAATGAATTCGGACTGCGAGCAATTTTCGGCGGCAGAATCTCCGGAAAACCGCAGAGCAAGGCCACTCCGGATGGCTGGAGGAACCGCACGGGGAGACTTCAGCAGTCGCCTGCAGAGCTCGCCTGAACCGGGGGCAAATACCCAAAGAATTGCGGTGAACGCTGTGGACAACTTCCGGGGTGACAAGGTTTGAAACGGTGATCAGCGGGGTGGGAGGGGGTGGGAGTGTAGGAATTGAATCGCCGGCACGAAAAAATTTCTGACGAAACAAAAACGGCGATTTGGCGTGACCGCATTTCAACGGGACCTCGGGGGCCGGGAATTCAGAGGAAAATTTCCACGCTGAAACCGATAGTTTTCAGGGAAAAATGCGATTTCGGGGCAAATACGATGAATGCAGAGCGGTCGAAATGCCGACAGCGCACGAACGGGCTCGGGGCAGCAGCGGATCTTTTTCCCGAAAATTCGCGTGACTTGTCCAACGAAAGGCCGCAAGTTACACTGAAAGGTTTACAGGTTGCAGCGAGCGCTGGAAATCCCGGCGATTTCGTTTGTTGACTGTTGCAGGTGATCGCAGTGGGGACCAGTTTGGTGACCGCTGTTTCCATGGTGTTTGTGAGGAAGCGAACCAAGTGCCTCCAGCGAATCCGGTAAATGTGAGAGAAATCCTTGAGTCTGAAGGTCTGCTGACGCTGGACCAGTTGCATCAGCTTGAGCACGCAGTGGGATCGAAGCAGTTGACGGAAATGCGTCAGTACGTCGGCGATTTGACGCGTCGTGTGGAAGTGGGCGAGCGTGCTGAGCACGTGGTGGCTCGCGCGGGAGTCGGCAGCTACCTGCTGTCGCGTCAGGCTCAGGCCGATCGACTGCTGGCACAGGTTTCCAAAGACGGCGTGGCCATTTATGTGCATGGGCAGTGCCTGACCTCGCTGAATCGCCCGGAAGAAGCCGCCAACCGCTTTGATCTGGCGGCGCGTGCCGGTGTGGATCCGGTCGGCTGTACTCTGCGACGTGCCGGGGCAATTCGTGCCGCCGGTCGTGTTGATGAAGCCGAAAAACTGCTCCGCAGCGTCGCTGCGTCGGCAGCCAGTCGGGCTGAATATTCTTTCCAGATGGGTTGTATCTGGGCGGACCGAGGTGATTCCCTGACCGCAGTCGAATACTTCGAACGAGCGGTCGACATGGACCCGCACCATTCCCGCGCCCTGTTCTGGCTGGCGGCAGAGAACGCCCTGCGCGGGAACGACGAAGAAGCCATTCGGCTGTATGAACGTTCTCTTTCGCGACCACCGTTTTACGTCGGTGCGTTGCTGAATCTGGGGCTGCTGTATGAAGACCGCGAAAATTACCTGGCGGCCGCATTCTGCTTCCGCCGGATTCGCGAATATGATCCGAACAACGAGTTTGCTGAGTTGTACCTGAAGGACATCGAAGCGACTCAGGGCATGTACTACGACGAAGACCAGGCCAAGCAGGAAGCCCGGCTCAAGCAACTGCTCGGCCGCCCGGTCACGGACTTCGAACTGTCCGTGCGCAGCCGCAACTGCCTGCAGGCCATGAACATCAATTCGCTGGGCGATCTGACCGAAGTGAGCGAGCAGGAGCTGCTGGCCGGAAAGAACTTCGGCGAAACCTCACTGATGGAAATTCGCGAATTGCTGGCAGCTCACGGCCTGCGAATTGGTCAGCACCTGCATAAGATTCATTCACGTGAGCATGTGGTTGACCAGAGCCTGTCTCCTGAAGAGCAGGCGATGATGAACAAGCTGGTTGGCGATCTGAACCTGTCGGTTCGTTCCCGCAAGTGCATGGCGCGTTTGAACATTCAGACCATTGGTCAGCTGGTTCAACGGACACCGGACGAACTGCTGGCCAGCCGCAACTTTGGTGTGACGTCGCTGAACGAAATCCGCCAGAAACTGGGGGAAGTTGGAATTCGGCTGCGTAACGACTGATCGCCCGGTCACGGTGTTCAGGCGGCATAAGTTCGCGGAACAAAAATCCCGGCAGGAACGTACTGGCAAGTCGGTGACTTGTGGTACACTACCTACAGGGGAATTGGTTCAAGTAACCCGGTGGTGTAATCGGTAACACAACAGATTTTGGTTCTGTTTTTCCAGGTTCGAGTCCTGGCCGGGTTATCAGTTTTCACGAGATGAAAACTGCCACAACATCAAGAGACTGAAGGACCTGGAGTGATGAGCTCCAGGTCCTTCTTTTTTGGTACCGGATCGATCAGACGTTGATCGAGGGTCTGTTTTTGGCGGGGCGTACGCTGATGGCCTGATGGGAAGACGCGGCTCCGGCCACGCCGCAACAGACAAGACAGGATCGCGTGGACATGGGCACTCAAGGGTGGAAACGCAACGGTCAACCCGCCCCGTGGACGAAGTCCCGTCCCCGTTGTTCAGGTTGACGGCCGTTTCGAATACGTAGGTATTTTTCGATTCGTCCGCCTGAGTCGGTTCCGCTTCCGGAACTCCAGGCAACGGGCAGAGTTCTTTCAGAAACGACTGGCTGTTCGCCAGTTCCGCCCCGCGCTGCGTTGCCATCGGGAAATAAGGTCTTCAGGTGTCATCGTGCCCCGTTCACCGCCAAAAGTCGTCTGTGTGGGAGTTCAGGCCCATCGCTTACAGGAGGCAGGGCGGGAGGTAAAACGAACCAGGGTTGTCGATTAGCCGTCGCGTTGCCCAAAAAAGCCCTCACACCCATCCCGATGTGAAGGCTACGAAACAAAGACGGCTCACTCGACTGGCCAAAGCTCGCTTTCAGCCACTTCAAGGGCCTGCGCTAAACGAACTATGGTTCTGCGTTGCGGTCTGCATTGTCTCTTCAACATGTTACTGATCGCAGGCTGGCCAACTCCCGTCAGTAACGCAAGTTGTTCCTGCGAAACGCCCTTCGTTTCCATAATCGTCCGCAAGCGTTCTGCAAATGTCTCTTCTTCAGCGTCCAGTTCGTTCCGAATCTTTACGGAGGTAGACAACTGCATTCCGTTCGAAAAATCCTCCATCATGTCCATGCTGAGACCCGGGAAAATCGCCTCAATGATGGTGGTTGTCGCCATCATACGGTCATCTTCCGTGGCATCCGAGTCTACAAGAATTTCGGTCATCTCATCCACCACCTCTCGAATCGCTGGACTACACTCGCGGTAGGCATGGAGGAACATGGCAAACTGTGTGGTCTCCGTCCTCAGGATTGATGATGCGGTAATCGTCCTCGTCATGGTCATACCTGTTCCCGTGAAAAAACTACGCTTCTGCCGCTCCGTTGTAGTAGCGCTGCACAAGAATCGTTCTCGTACCCTTCCCAGGGCGAGCGCACACTAAGTTTCTGATCTCACAAGGACTTGCATCAAGTACTCTTCGCTCCAGCCACACATCCGCCTCCTCGTGGCGACGCTGTGCTTATCAGATATCTGCTTAAGCAGCGAGAGACTGAACCTTCTCA
>CAIYBH010000340.1 GCA_903924405.1 uncultured Planctomycetaceae bacterium
GGTTCACGGCGAAGGCGGGACAGGTTTTTGAAGTGGAATGTTTTGGGCGACGTATCCGTTCTCCCATCGACCCGGTCATGAACCTTTACAAGGCGAATGGTGAAGGGATCACGGGCAACGATGACTCACGAGGCCCGGACAGTTATTTCCGCTGGCAGGTCCCGGCAGACGGTGAGTATGCGATTCGCGTTGCGGACCACCTGAACCGCGGTGGACCGGAATATGTTTACCGAATTGAGTTCCAGGAAGTGAAGCCCTCACTGAATGTGGGGATTCCCCGCGTCGCTCGGTACTCCCAGTCGCGGCAGCAGATCTATGTGCCACGAGGTAACCGTTACGCCACTCTGATTTCGGCAGAACGATTGAACTTCGGCGGCGAGTTGACCATTGATGGGCTGCAGTTACCGCAGGGTGTTTCTATTGTCGCGCAGCCGATGCCCGCCAACCTGAATGTGATGCCTGTTGTATTTGAAGCGGCTGCTGACGCTCCCCTCGCCGGCGCCCTTTTGGACTTCCGGATGAAGCCGGTGGATCCAAACCTGAACCTGTATGGTCGGTTCACCAATCGGGCAGACTTTGTGATTGCCGGACCTGGACAGTCACTGTATGTGTGGAAGGACGTAGAGCGACTGCCGTTTGCTGTGGTGGAAGAACTGCCTTACCAGCTGGAGATCGTACAACCAAATGTTCCGATCGTCCGCGACGGCCAGATGATGCTGAAGGTTGTGGCGAAGAAGAAAGAGGGCTGGGACGAGAACATTCAGGTTCAGTTTCCATTCCGGCCCCCGGGCATTGGCGCGAACAGTGAGATTACGATTCCCAAGGGTCAGACGGAAGCGTTGTACCAATTGAACGCGGACGCAAACGCAGCCGTCGGGAAATGGCCGGTCTACGTGCTGGGATACGCAAACATCAACGGTGCCGCATGGGCATCCTCACAGATGGCATCCCTCGAGGTTGCTGAGCCGTGGCTGGGGCTCACGGTTCAAAGGTCCTCCGTGGAGCAGGGGAAAGAAACTGAGATTGCGGTTGAAGTGCAGATCCTGAAGGAGTTGAAGACTCCGGCGGAGGTCGTACTGGTTGGGTTGCCGCACAAAGTGACAGCAGAACCGCTGAAGATTACCCCCGAAACCAAAGAACTCATCTTCAAAGTGAAGACGGCCGCTGACAGTCCTGAAGGCAACCACAAGAACGTGTTCTGTCAGGTGACAGTGATGGAAAACAACGAACCCATCCTGCACTCCAGACTGGGCAATTCAGAGCTGCGCATTGACAAGCCACTTCCGATGCCAACTGCTGCACCGGCCCCCGCTCCGATGCCTGTGGCTGCGGCGGCACCAGCGGCGGCTCCTGCTCCGCCTGCGGAAAAGCGACTGACCCGGCTGGAGAAACTGCGTCTGGAGGCTCAACAGAAGGGGAATGCCCCGAAGAAGTAGCGGCACCGATGGACTCTGTCCGGACGGTCCTAAGTCCTCGCCGGAGTATCCACTGCCGGAAACCATTGTGTAAATAACAACGAAGGTGCTGCGAAACGCGGGCATCGAAGGACTCAGGTTAAAAAAGAGAACGATGAACGGCGTAAGGACTGCTGAAGGCAAGTGATGGTCCGAGGGCTGTTTTTGAAAAAGGGGGCGACCGAAGTGATGCGGGCGTCCCGACACGTTACAGGCTGTCAGGGAACGGAACGACCGGGGGGTGGTTTCGTTGCACTGAGACACGGAACTGGTGGTTTGATTTTCGAATCAGGAAGAACCCATGAAATTTGATGTCGCAATCCGAGTGCTGGCCGCGGCGCTGATGTTGCCTGCAGGCCTGTTTGCCGATGAGGTTGCCCCGGCATCTCTGACCGTGGCCCCGGCGGACATTCACCTCTCTGCGCTCCGGGACCGTCAGTCCCTGATTGTTCAGGCCGTACTACCAAACGGGCTGACGCAGGATGTCACCGACAAGGTGGAAGTGAAGGTCGAGAACGAGGCCTTAATTCGTCGCGACGGGACGACCTTCTACCCGCTGGCGGACGGCGCCACAAAACTCGTTGTGACCTACGCGGGCCAGACGATTGAAGTTCCTGTCACCGTACAGAATTGCCAGGTGGATCCACCGATCAGTTTCCGTCTGGACGTGATGCCGGTCTGGATGAAGACCAGCTGCAACAACGGCAGTTGTCATGGTGCCGCGCGGGGAAAAGATGGGTTTCGCTTGTCGTTGTTTGGCTTCGACCCGGAAGGCGACCACTACCGACTGACTCGTGAGATCCCCGGGCGTCGTATTAATCTCGCGCTGCCTGCGGAGAGCTTGCTGCTGGAGAAGGGCGCTGGCGTCGTGCCTCATACCGGTGGAAAGCGTTTTGAGCCGGGCAGTGAGCACTACAACACCGTGTTGCGGTGGCTGGAAGCGGGCGCTCCGAACGACCCGGGTCCGGTTCCGGCGGTTGTGTCTGTAGAGCTGTACCCGAAGAATGCCGTGATGGATGGTGAAGGTTCCACACAGCGGCTGACGGTTCGCGCGAAGTATTCGGACGGAACCGACCGTGACGTCACCAGTCTTGCCTACTTCAGCTCGAACAATGAGAACAGTGCCGAAATTGCTCAGACTGGTCTGGTGACAGCGCACGCCCGTGGCGAAGCGTTCATTATGGCTCGGTTTGACACCCACACTGTCGGATCTCAGTTCATTGTGCTGCCGAAAGGGCTGCAGTACGAGGACCCGAAGACTCCGGAAAATAACTACATCGATACGCTGGTTCATGCCAAGCTGCGAAAGTTGCGGATCATCCCATCGGATGTCTGTACAGACGAGGAGTTCCTGCGTCGCGTCTACGTCGACATTACAGGAACGATGCCAACATTAGCTGAGTACGAGCAGTTTGTGGCTGACACAGACGTCAATAAGCGTGATAAGGTAGTTGACGACCTGCTGGGCCGCAAAGAGTTTGTGGACATCTGGGTAATGAAGTGGGCGGAACTGCTGCAGGTACGCACGATTGCGAACCGGGTCGAGAAGAAGCCGATGCTCGCTTACTATAACTGGCTGAAGGAAAAGATTGCCAGCAACACTCCCACGGACAAGATGGTGCAGGAGTTGCTGGGGGCTCGTGGCGGTTCATTCTCCAATCCGGCAACCAACTACTACCAGACGGAAACGGAAACGCTGAAGGTCGCTGAGAACGTGGCCCAGGTATTCATGGGCATGCGAATTCAGTGTGCTCAGTGCCACAACCACCCCTTTGACCGCTGGACGATGGACGATTATTACGGCTTCGCCGCATTCTTCTCGCAGATCGGGCGGAAGCAGGGTGAAGATCCTCGCGAAACCATCATCTTCAACTCAGGTGGTGGCGAGGTTACGCACCTTGTGGGTGGCCGAGTGATGAAACCGAAGTTCCTTGGCGGGGTTGAGCCGGATCTGGTGGGTCGTGATCGTCGGGAAGTGATGGCCAACTGGCTCGCATCTTCAGAGAACCCATTTTTCGCAAAGAACCTGGCCAACATCGTATGGGCTCATTTCTTCGGACGTGGGATCATTCAGGAGGTGGACGACGTGCGTGTCAGCAATCCGCCTGTCAACGGCGAGCTGCTGGATGAACTGGGACGTCGTTTCACCGACTACAACTATGACTTCCGCAAACTTGTTCGCGACATCTGCACATCGCGGACGTATCAGTTGTCCACGAAGACGAACCCCAGCAACGAAACGGATCACAAGAACTTCGCTCACGCTGAACTTCGGCGAATTCGGGCCGAGGTGCTGCTGGACTGCATCAGTATTGTCACGGCCACACAGGACAAGTTTCCGGGGCTACCGACGGGGGCCCGTGCTGTGCAGATCGCGGATGGCAACACTGCGACCTACTTCCTGACGACCTTCGGCCGTGCCAAGCGTGAATCTGTGTGTTCGTGTGAAGTGAAGATGGAACCGAATCTGTCTCAGGCACTGCACCTGATCAACGGGGACACCTCCAACGCCAAGATTCAGCAGGGTGGACTGGTGCCACTGCGACTGAAGGAGGGCAGGACGCCGGCGGAAATCGTCACGGAGATGTACCTGCGTTGTTTCAGTCGTCGGCCAACGGACAAGGAAGTGGAATCTCTGGTTGCAATTGTCGTTGAGCAGCAGAATGCTCAGGAGGCCCTGGAAGATATCTTCTGGTCACTGTTGAATTCGCGCGAGTTTCTGTTCAACCACTGAGAAAATGACCAATGGAATGAGAGCCCGACAGGAGACTGTCGGGCTTTTTGAGGATGGCAAGGGCCGATTACAGCGATTAAAGGGAATGTGCGGTGTAATCCGGGTAAGATTGGCAGGATTTTCGGTGTGCGGTCTGTGTGCGGCCTTCTGCGACTCGGCAAACTTTGCCGAAGAACAGAGCATTCGATGGTGACATTTATTAGTGCGGTCCAGGGCGGGTGAGCATCAGCCCGGGGAAGTTTTTGCAGGTGTGGAGAACGTCATGACGCAATGGAAGTCATTTGCTGCGGGAGTTGCGATTTCGGCGCTGCAGTTTTTCAGCAGCCAGGGCATCGCTCAGGACAAAGTTACGTTTGAAGACCACATCAAGCCGATTTTCCGCGACCGCTGTCTGTCGTGTCATAACACCAACAAAAAGAGCTCAGACCTCGACTTGTCCTCCTACACGGCCATGATGCAGGGTGGTGCGTCCGGGGCCTCAATTGAACCCGGGGACTCCGGCGCCAGCTACCTGTACGGCCTTGTGTCTCACTCCAGCGAGCCCTACATGCCGCCGAACTCGGACAAGATTCCGGAGGCGGAGATTGAACTGCTGCGAAAATGGATTGAAGCGGGTGCCCCCGAAACAGCCTCCAGCAAGGTGGTCTTGAAAAAGAAAAACAACGTCGCGATGAGCTCCGTCTCTGCGGGAGCACGACCGGAAGGTCCAGCGCCTCTGCCGGACGTGCTGAATCTGCAACCGGTGGTGAAAACGACAGCCACGACCGCCGTATCAGCGATTGCCACGAATCCGTGGTCAAAGTTGATCGCGGTAGCGGGCCAGAAGCAGGTTGTCCTGTACCACTCAGAAACGATGGAAGCCCTTGGAGTTCTGCCATTTCCGGAAGGGCGACCCCGAGTGTTGAAATTCAGCCGCAACGGTAGCTTATTGCTGGCTGGTGGCGGTCGGGGAGCCTCAAAAGGATTGTGCGTCGTTTGGGACGTCCGCACAGGTGAGCGAGTCATGACGGCGGGAGATGAACTGGACGAGGTCCTGGCGGCGGACATCAGTGCGGACCAATCACTGATTGCGCTCGGGGGACCTCAGAAGATCGTGCGTGTGTACAGCACGGCGACGGGCGAGTTGGCCTACGAGTGTCGCAAGCACACCGACTGGATTTACTCTCTGGAATTCAGTCCGGATGGGGTTCTGCTGGCGACCTCGGACCGCAGTGGTGGACTGCTTGTCTGGGAAGCTCAGACGGGCCGTGAGTATCTGACGTTGACGGGCCACACCGGCCCCGTGTACTCGGTTTCGTGGCGTATTGACGGCAACGTCCTCGCCTCAGGCAGCGAAGACACGACAATTCGCCTCTGGGAAATGGAAAACGGTGGACAAATCAAGTCGTGGGGAGCCCATGGTGCTGGTGTGTTCTCGGTGGAGTACTGTCGGGACGGCAGAATTGTGTCGTCTGGCCGCGACAAGACCGCCAAAGTCTGGGATGCGAACGGTGGTGCGATCCGCGGTTTCGAAGCCTTCAATGATCTTGCGTTGCAGGCGTCCCACTGTGACGAGACAGACCGGGTGATTGCAGGTGACTGGACGGGTGAGATCCGGGTTTGGAACGCTGCAGATGGCACTCGGCTTGGAAACCTGACTACGAACCCACCGACTCTTGAAGAGCGTTTGGCACAGGCACAGGCTCTTGTAGCCCCGGCGGCAGAGAAGGCCGGCGGCGCAACATCCGAGCGTGACGCAGCGGTCGCAGCCCTGAAAACGCAGCAGGAAAAGGTGAACTCTGCCACGGTGGTCTGGCAGGCGGCTGAGAAGAAACAGGTGGAGCAGACGGCTGTTGTAGCCGCAGAAACTCAGAAACTGGCAACCGAGCAGGCTCGGGAAAAAGAGTTGTCTGAGAAGTTGGCCGTGCTGCAGAAAGCCATTCCGGAACTGAAAGCGGCAGCTGGCAAGGCAGCGGAAGCGTCTGCCCTGACCACAACCGATGAAGAGTTGAAGAAAGTGGTCGAGCAGTTGCAGGCCCAGGTCGTTGCGAGAGAAGGTGAACTGAAGGGGAAAGAGGAAGAGCTGGCAGCCGCGAAGGTGGCGGTCGCAAAGATTGCGGGCGATCTGGACGTCCATAAGAAGACACTGGCAACGGACGAGCAGGGGCTGGTCGCTGCGAAAGCGGTGGTGGACGCTGAGACGACGGCTTTGGCACCTTACGAGAAAGCCGCAGCGGAGAAAGAGCAGTTGTTGTTAGCTGCTCAACAGGAAGCGAACCGAGTCACGGGCCTTGTCGAGCGGTGGCAGAACTACATTGAGCTGCGAAACGAGATGCTGGCGCTTGAAGCGGCACGAAAAGCGCGGGATGAAGTGCAATTGGCTTCACTGCAGGCTCAGGCGGAACTGGAAGAGAAGCAGGCCCTGATGGCGGCATCTGCGAAAGCGATGGAAGAATCCCGGGCCTTGATGACGGCGATGGCAGTGAAGGTGGAAGAGGTGAATGCAGCGATGGTGACCACGAATGGTCAGATGGTTGCACAGCAGGATCTGATGACCCGCACTCAGAACGCGGTCCCGACGTTGAAGGCTGCATTGGACCAGGCGAAAGCAGCGTTGACTCTGCTGCCCGACAACGCTGAGATCAAGACGAGTACGGAGCATCTGGCAGCGGTTGTGGACCGGCAGGAAAAATCATTGCCGGTGATGACTGAGCAGATTGCAGCCTTTGGAAAGCAGCTTGAGACGATGAAGGCGGAGCTGGATGCAGCGGGGCGTAGTGTGGAAGAGTCGCGAGTGGCGATGGTGGCCTCCGAAGAGAAGGTCAAAGCGATTGCCACAGAGATTGCACCTCTGGAGAATCGATTGAAAGAGATGCAGGGGCAGGTTTCCACGGCAGAGCAGGCGGTCGAGGCGGCGAGCGGCGTTGTGGAAGCACGACGACAGTTGTTGCGTCCGCTGCTGCAGTTGACATCTGCTCAGTAACGCGTGTAACGCCGAGTGAGTGTCTGTCTCAGTGGATTGAATCGGCAGGGGTGATTGTGTCATCAGCGTTGGCTGAGGTGGGTCGGCGTGAAGGGCGGGCAGAGGAGAGCCGCGAGTCGTCGGGATCAACTGCAGCGGCGGCCCTTGCCGAGACTGAGGGGATAGAGAAAACAGGAAAGGGAAAGCAGCTCACGCGGAGCGCGTTTTGCGTGGTGGGGATCAAATGTGGATTGGGGCTCAATTCTGAATCCCCGCATCCCGAACAGCCATCGGGATTGAAACCGGAGCTCCTTCCGGGTAAACTTCACGGTCGCTGGGGCATGGTGTCCTGGCACATTCTTCTGGAAACTCCGAACTTTGTCGTTACAGGGCATCGCCTTGCCGGGGCTTAGAGACTGGCGGTGGTGTACCCGACAATCGGGGCAGGCAGTACAGGAAAGTAAGATGTCGATTAGTCAGGAACACAGGCACAGCATTATCGCGGAGTTTGCAACAAAGCCGGGTGACACGGGTTCACCGGAAGTGCAGATTGCGGTGTTGACCGCGGAAATTCAGGCGGTGACCGAGCATCTGCAGACTCATCCGAAGGACTATTCGGGGCGTCGCGGATTGCTCAGCAAGGTTAGCCGTCGTCGTCAGTTGCTGGATTATCTGAAGCGTGGCAGTGTAGAGAAGTATCAGGCGATCATTGCTCGTCTGAACATTCGAAAGTGATCGGCTGGGCGTCGCACGAAAGCTGCGACGCCCTTTTGGTTTATTGCTGGTGCAGAAACGGCGTGCGAGTTCGTGTGGATGCAGGGCTGTATTCAGGCTTCGGACTGCTGCGACAGCGGTTCGGGTTGGTCGTTTGTTGTCGTAAGCTGCAGTGGACGTGATTTTGCATGAGTGGCAATCGACGGTAAGTTGACCTGGTTGAGGGTTCAGAAACCAGTGAACCGATTGGTGTTCAGAACTGATCGGGGAAAATTTGAAGCGAGTAGTGACGGGAGGTTGGGACGAGAAGTTTCGATCGGGACTGCTGAAGCGGCGTACGGCTTTGGTGGATAGGACGGCTGTGACGCAGGCAGTGTCCGCTGGGAAGTGACGGAGAGAGTCTGTCGGAGGCGGGTGTTTGTTTGTGGTCGGGTTGACAGGTCTATGGACGGAGTATCTGTCTGCGGGCTTAGTGACAGAAGGCGATTGCGGGCGTCGGGTAAGAGATCGTGCGTGGTCGAGTTGAATTGATCGTGTTTGATTTGGACGTGTTGGATCGGACTCGTGGAAACGTCAGCGTGAGTCTGTAGAGTGGGTCCAGTGATGGGCTCAAAGTGGCCTCTGATTGCGGGTGACAGTCTGATCGGTGGCTGACGGATGTGTTGTGACGTCGTAGTGTAGGTGTGTGTCTGAAGTTGTTTGAGGTTGGTTAAAGTTTGTTTTGCTGCCGCAGGTTCGTAGCGGATTGCCGCATCCTGTGGTGACTTTGAGTTGTCGGAAATTGCAGGTTGGTTGAAAACGCCGTTGAGGAGGACGCTGTCCCCTGGGTGTTTCACAGAAAGTCCGGCGGGCGAAAGAACCGCTGCTGCATGCTTTCCTGATGTCGTGAAGTTGCTGCAAGAGCAGAGAATTCGCTTCAAGGTCCTGTCACGGCGGCGTGTCGTATGCCGGCTGGTCCGGGTAAGGAAGCGTTGTGAAGAAAGTTGTTGTTGAGACCGAGTTTGCAGGTCGGAAGTTCAGTATCAGCACAGGGGAATTGGCCAAGCAGGCGTCCGGTGCAGTGTTGGTACAGTATGGTGAAACCAGTGTGTTCGTGGCATCGCAATCCGGACCCTCTCGTCCGGGCACGGACTTTTTCCCTCTGACTGTGGACTACCGGGAGCGGTTGGCGGCCGCAGGTCGGTTTTCCGGCGGGTATCTCAAGCGTGAGGGTCGCCCGACGACTCGTGAAATTCTGACCAGCCGTCTGACGGACCGACCGATTCGTCCCCTGTTCCCCAAGGGATTCCGGGACGAAGTGCAGATTCTGTCCAACGTGATGTCCTCTGATGGCGAAAACGACCCGGATGTGCTCAGCATTACGGCAGCCAGTGCCGCATTGATGGTGTCCGGACTGCCGTTCCGTGGACCGATTGCGGCCGTGCGAGTCGGGATGGAAGGCGAGCAGTTGATTCTGATGCCCACAGTGGAGCAGATGAAGACCAGCAAGCTGGATCTGATTGTGGCAGGATCACGGGACGCTGTTTTGATGATTGAAGGCTTCGGGAATCAGATCCCGGAGAAGGAAATGGGCGACGCCATCATGTTCGCTCATCAGCACATCCAGACGTTGTGCAAACTGCAGCTGGACCTTGTGCGTCAGGCTGAGTTGCCACCGGTTGTGATTGCTGACGCGCCGGCGAATCCGTTTTACGCGGTATTGAAGGCGGAAGCTTACGATCGTCTGACAGAGGCCAAGACGACGAAGATGAAGCAGGAGCGTGCGGAGCGAGTGCGCGAGCTGAAGAAGGCTCTGGCAGCGAAGTACTTCCCCGGGGACGCGGAAGTCACAGCGGACGGCCTGACGAAGGCGCAGTTTGCTGAAGCATTCCATGACCTTGAAGAGCGGGTGGTTCGAGATCAGATTCTGGCTGGACGTCGTATTGACGGCCGTCAGACGACCGATCTTCGTGCGGTCAGCACCACGGTTGGTCTGCTGCCGCGAGTTCACGGGTCGGCCCTGTTCACACGCGGTGAAACTCAGTCGCTGGCAACAGCAACTCTCGGAACGACACGGGATCAGCAGAAGACGGACGGCCTGTTTGGTGAGCAGGCTTCGCGATTTATGCTGCATTACTACTTCCCATCCTTCTCGGTGGGTGAATGCAAGCCGGTGCGTGGCCCGGGGCGTCGGGAGATTGGACATGGATGTCTGGCGGAGCGTTCTGTCGCTCCGGTGATTCCTCCGTCTGATAAGTTCCCGTACACAATCCGTCTGATCTCCGACATTCTGGAATCGAACGGCAGCAGCTCGATGGCGTCGGTTTGCAGTGCGACTCTGGCACTGATGGACGCCGGTGTGCCGATTCTTCAGCCGGTGGCTGGCATCAGCATTGGCTTGGTGGACGAAGGCAGCCGTTACACGCTGTTGACGGACATCATGGGAGACGAGGATCACTTTGGGGACATGGACTTCAAAGTCGCTGGCACGGGACGTGGAGTCACGGGGATTCAGCTGGACCTGAAGATTGCGGGGATCAGTGAAGAGATCATCCGCAACACGCTGGAACAGGCCCTGCGGGCTCGCAAGGAACTGCTGCGTCAGATGTTGACCACGATTCGTCGTCCTCGAACGGAAGTGTCGTCGCATGCACCGAAACTGGTTCAGACGTCGATCAATCCGGAGAAGATTGGCCTGCTGATTGGCCCGGGTGGCAAGACCATTCGTGCGATTCAGGAAGAGTCGGGTGCGATGATCGACATCGCGGAAGACGGCACGGTCACGATTTCCGCGGTCAATGCCCAGTCTGCAGACATGGCACTGGCACGCGTAGAAGCGTTGTGTGAAGAGATCCAGCCGGGTCGAATTTACATGGGTAAAGTCACGTCGATCAAGGAATTTGGAGCCTTCATTGAGATCGCTCCAGGAAAAGACGGGCTGTGCCACATCAGTGAATTGTCGGACGGTTTTGTCAAGAGCGTCACGGACGTGTGCAAGATCGGCGACACCTTTGAAGTGAAGGTGATTGCTGTGGACGATCAGAACCGCGTGAAATTGTCGCGCAAGGCGGTTCTGGCAGCACGCAAGCCAGACGAAGCAGACGACCAGGAATAGTTCACAGTCATGACACTGGAGCCCGGCGGAAGTAATCTCCGTCGGGCTCTTTTTATGTCGTGATGAGTGGACGGCAGTGTTTGGCGGCAACGGCGGTGTGTCAGGCAGTTGTGGAGGGTGGGAAATGGAAAGTCCATCGGAGCAGCAGGAGCGTGAATTCCTGCGGGCTCAGAATACGGAACTGGCGACCCTCGCCGGTGGGCTGGCCCATGAGATCCGCAACCCGCTTTCCACGATTGGCATGAATCTTGAATTACTGGCTGAGGATCTGGAAGGGGACGAGACACCGCGGGCGCGGCGCATGGTACGACGGATTGCGAGTCTGCAGGTGGAGTGTCGCAATCTGGAAGATATTCTGAACGCCTTTCTGCAGTTTGCACGGGCAGGGGAACTGCGACTGGAGGAAGGGAATCTGAATGAGGTGGTATCCGACTATGTCGAATTTCTCGAGCCTCAGGCTGGCAGCATGGAAGTTGAATTACGGACTCATCTGGACAGTGACTTGCCGCTGGTGATGATTGATAAAGCGTTAATGCGGCAAGCGCTGGTAAACCTGTGTCGCAACGCGATTGAAGCGATGCCGGACGGTGGTTCCGTGGACCTGTTGACAAGAGTACGTGGCGACGCGGTGCTGCTGGAGGTCATTGATACGGGCAAGGGGATGGATGAGAAGACGCGCAGCCGCATGTTTCAGGCGTTCTTTTCGACGCGATCGGGCGGCAGTGGACTGGGGTTACCGACAGTGCGTCGGATTGTGGAAGCACATCACGGGCAGATTGTGTGTGAAAGTGAACCGGGCAAGGGAACTCGTTTTTCCATCATGTTGCCGATTGGTTCGAAGCCGGTTGGTGCAGTGTAGGGGGGAAAATTGCTGGCAGTTGACCGGGCATGCAGCAGTGGCATTGTGGGCGGCCGGGGTAGCTGCAACTGTGCGAACTGCTGCAGAAACCGAACGTTAACGGCGGATTTTGCCCCGAAAACAGTTGGCGAATGGCGTTTAACCGGCGAAAATCGGTGGGGATTTCGGAGCCTTGCGACTGGTCTGCCGATCAGAAGCAAACAGGCAACCGATGGCAGACGAGAGCGGCACGGGTGCAGCGGACAGAGACTTCATTTTAATCACTGGAATCCGGCAACATGGTTTTGATTGCAGACTGGAAAAAGTCCACGTTTGATCCGCGTAAAGAGCTTGAGATCGACAAGATTTTTCGACTTGCCGTCAAGCACAAGTGTTCGGACATACATCTTCAGGTAGGACGGCCGCCGATCTTCCGCATTCGGGGTGGCCTGCGGGAACTGGACATGCCGCCACTTGCGGAAAGTCAGATGATTGAGCTGACATTCCCTATGATGGACCAGCGAAACCTGGACATCTTCCATATGAATGGCGGGGCTGACTTTTCGAAGGTGGTCACGGCAGATAACGATGCGTGGCGATTTCGCGTGAACCTGCTGACTCAATTGGGAAAAGTCGGCATGGTGGCTCGAAAGATTGAGCGATCCATTCCGCCGTTTGAAAAGCTGTTTCTGCCACCGTGCATGGTGGATCACTGTAAATACGACCAGGGGATGGTGTTGCTGGCGGGTGTGACGGGATCGGGCAAGAGTACGACGATTGCCTCGATGCTGGACTGGATCAACCGCAACATGAACAAGCACATTCTGACGATCGAGGACCCGATTGAGTTCATTTACACATCGGACAAGTGTCTGATCAATCAGCGGGAAATTGGTCAGGACGTGATTGACTTTCATATAGCGATGAAACATGCGGTGCGTGAGGACCCCGACATCATGCTGGTGGGCGAGATGCGTGACCGCGAGACATTCGAAACGGCCATTCATGCGGCTGAGACGGGGCACTTAGTCTTTGGAACGATTCATGCTCCTGGGGCTCCGGGAACGATTTCGCGTATTCTGGACTTATTCCCGTTCGACATGCACAAGGCAATCCGTGCGAGTATTGCCATGAATATGAAGTGCATTGTTGGTCAGAAGCTGTTGAAAACGCTGGTGGACGTACCTCCTCGCGTACCGATTGTGGAGATCATGAGCTTCAATCCCACGGTGCGTAAGCTGGTGATGGAGGAGATGGACGAAAAGCTCTGGGCGGCGATTCGAATTGGCAAGACGGAGGGCATGCAGTTATTCAATGACAGCCTGTATGACTTCGTGAATCGCGAGATGATCAGCCGGGAGGCCGCGTTCGAGATTTCTCCGAATGTTGAGGAGTTGAAGATGCGACTGAAGGGCATTGAGGTGAAGGGATCGGCGATTCTGTGAGGGATCGGGCGGCATTTTTCGGCTCGCGTTCAGTTTTTCTGCGTTGGCCATCAGCCGTTTCAGAAGCGTGAAACTTTGCCTGACGGTCGCCGTACAGGAGACGAGGGAGTGCATGGCGGACAAAGGGCGTAAGCATCACCGGCCGAAGCACCAGGGCAGCAAAGTGCGTGTGGACCTGCGTCGAAACAAGCAGTCGCGTGCTCGGCAGCAGAATCTGACTCATGATCTGCTCAGCGATCAGGAGAACGCTGCGGATGTGAACCAGACGGAGCGGGTAACAGCGCGGGGAGATTTGTTCCGACGTCGCACGATGGTGGGGATTCGTGTCGAGGGTGACCAGTTGCTGCGTGACGTGGACGAGACTACGTGTCTGCGTGGACGAGTCACGAGTTTTATCGGGTTGCACATCATTGTGCGTTGCGAGCAGACGGGCACGGAGTATTCGTGTTCGGTGCGGGGTGTACTGCGTTCGCTGGCGCGAGACGCCAGAAATGTGGTGGTCACGGGGGACCGGGTGTTATTTCGTCGGGAGGGCGACGCGACTCAGGGGGTGATTGAGCGTGTGGAGCCTCGCCATGGAATTCTGTCTCGAGGAAGTCAGGGGCGCGAACACATCCTTGTAGCGAACATCGATCAGGTATTGATTGTCACGTCGGCGGCAGACCCGGAATTTCGACCGCAGCTGGTGGACCGGTATCTTGTGTGCGCTGAGGAGCGGGGCATTCTGCCATTGATCTGCATCAGCAAATCGGACCTGATTGACCCCACGATTTTGTTGCCGAATATCCGGGCATTCGGGCGTGCGGGCTACACGGTGGTCCTGGCCAGCACGCGTACTGGAGAAGGAATTGGCCGACTGCGTGAATTGCTGCGAGGGCGGCAGACGGCGGTGAGCGGTCAGAGCGGCGTGGGCAAATCGTCGTTGTTGAACGCGATTGATCCTGAATTGGGGTTGGCGACAGCGGACGTCAGCGACTGGACGCACAAGGGGACTCACACGACACGTCGGGCGCGGCTTGTTCCCTTATCGCTGGGGGGCTGGGTCTGTGATACGCCGGGGATCCGTCAGTTTGAGCTCTGGAACGTATCGCTCGAAGAAGTCGACGGATACTACATTGAGTTTCGTCCGTTCATCTCTTACTGTCGCTTTCCCAACTGCACGCACATTCATGAGGACCATTGTGGCGTGAAGATGGCGGTGGATAGCGGTCTGATTCCGACGGTACGTTATCAGAGTTACCTGCGACTCAGGGAAGACGACACCTGGGCATGGAAAAACCCGGCTCGGGGCACCGCCAAATCCTGAGCATTCCGAGCAGTCCTGATACCCGGATTCAGCGAACGCGTTGCGAGCGAATGATTGTGAGGTGATCGCGATACCTCATACGAGTCCAGGGGAAGCGGGATCCGACGGCATAGCAGTACCGTGACGAATCTGCAAAAATGCTGATGGCGGCGGGTGAGTTCTGCGCGGCGAACGGCGGAGAAACCGTGTGCTGGCGAATGAGTAGCGCAACGAAGGGGTCGAGGCGATGTTCTTCTGGGTGCGGGAATTAGCGGGCTGGGGGATGATCGGCGGATCGCTGATGATTCTGCGGATGGGTCTTGGATTGGCCATGAATACGCGGGAGCCGAAGATTGTTGAGGCTTCGGTCGTGATGTTTGCGGCACTGGGGCTGATGCGTGCCGGGATTCTGCTGATTCGGATGTCAACGGCCGCGCGTTTAAGTCGACTGGAAGTGGACGGGGAGCGGCGTGGCTGACGCCGAGGGGCCTCAGAGTGCGGCGTGGTCGCATGAGACGGTGAGCAAAACACGGGGGCATGGTGTGGCCGTGGACAGGGTGACTCCGTCCGGCAACACCGGGAGTCGCAGATGACGGCAGCGAGTGACAGTGGGGGTGAGCGGCAGCAGGAATCCGGAGCAGCGGAAGCGGGAACCATGTGGGAGTTGCTCCGTGTGGCCTTGCCTCTGATGGTCAGTTCGGGTTCGCAGTCACTCATGAATGCCGCCGACAGAATCATTCTGGCGGGTTGTTCGGAAGAGGCCCTGGCGGCTGTCACGCCGGCGTCGATGCTGCACTGGACAGTGATCTGCATACCGCTGGGAACCGTGCTGTATGCCAACACATTTCTGTCGCAATACGAAGGAGCGGGGCGAACCGACCGGATGATGTCATCGCTCTGGCAGGCGATCTGGCTGGCCTTGTTCACGGGAACCTTATTGTTGTTCTGCATTCCGTGGACGCGGACATTCCTCGCGTACACGGGTCATCCGCCGGTCGTGGTGGAGTATGAAGCGCAGTACTTCAACACGTTATGTGCGGGTTGTCCGATACTGTTTGTGTCGACGGCGCTGAGTTGTTTCTTCAGTGGGCGGCGAAAGACATCGATTGTGATGTTGATCAGTCTGGTGGCCGTATCACTGAATTTCGGCATTGACTATTTGCTGGTGTATGGGATTGGCCCGTTTCCGGAGTTAGGGATTCGGGGGGCCGCGCTGGCCACGGTTGCCGCGCGGTGTGTGGAGCTGCTGATTTACGGAGTGTTGCTGGTTCGGGAGTGTCGACGGCTGGGACTACCGTTGTGGGAGTCGTGCGGTATGGATCGAGCGTTGCTGCTGCATTTTGTTCGATTCGGGATTCCGAGTGGCCTGCACTTTTTTGTGGACAATTCCGGCTTTACGGCATTTCTGATGCTGGTGGGACGATTGAGCAGTACAGCGTTGGCGGCGACCAATCTGGCCTTCAGTGTGAACGGCCTGATTTTCATACCGCTGCTGGGATTTGGTACAGCCATTCAGACTCTGGTGGGACATCACCTCGGTTCGGGTCGTACTGACTGGGCGCGCCGGACGACTCGCAATGCCGTGATCCTGGGACTGACGTGGACGGGGCTGACTGGCATATTGCTGATTGCCTTTCCTCAGCAGGCGTTGTGGCCGTTTTTCTTTTTTGCGGAGCGTTCGGACGGGGGAGGAGCGGACATTGCGGGATTGGCTGCGGACGCGCACGTGCTGTTGAACTTTGTGGCCGTCTATTCGGTCTTTGACGCGTTAGCCGTTGTGTTTTCCTCAGCGCTACGCGGGGCAGGGGACACCCTTTATCCGATGCTGATGATACTGGGGTGCAGTTGGCTGGTGATGGTCTTACCGGCGTGGCTGATCGTGGAGTCAGCGAACCCCACCCTGAGTGGGCTCTGGCTGGCGTCATCTGCGAATATTGTTCTGGCCGGGGTTTTGATGTTACTGCGATACTGGTCAGGACGCTGGACGCGAATCCAACTGGTGGACGTGCCGGCGAACGGGAAGTAGACCCGGAATTGGCTGAAAAAACGTCAAATTTGCGGAGGTCGCCGGAGAAACTGTGTCACCGTGTCGGGGAAGCGTGTACAAACGGTGAAAAACGACAGGAAAACCTGCAATTTCGTCGGCATGGCTGGTGATTTCCGGCATTTTGCAGACGAATCCTGTGATGTAGACTCAGGAACAGAAATCGGGGCGTGCTGCAGGGCGAGTTAGGCAGCGTCCCGGAAGTCAATCAGATTGAAAGTAGTGGCGGGCGATGAGTCAGGTCAGGCAGGTCTTTGAATTTGAGCAGCAGGGCGACATTCTTGTTGTGATGGCTCAGGGGCCCTTCATGGAATTCCGCGACAACGACATTCGGAACGCCTATAACGAGGCCTACCGACTGTTAAGCCTCCCGGAAACAAAGCATTTGCTGGTGGACTTTTCGAAGCTCGATTATTTCGGTTCAACCTTTGTAGGCATACTGATTCGGCTGGCGAAGAAAGCGCGGTCCAATGGCGGGCAGGCGGTGCTTTGCCACCTGTCGGACAACATGCGAGAGATGCTGAAAACACTGATGTTGCTGGAGAATACGAAGGCCGACTGTTTCTGGGTGCCGTATCCAACGCGCACGGCGGCGATGGACGCATTGACGACCGCTGGTTCCTGATTCGGGGTCTCGTTTCGGGTGGCGTGATCATCTTCGGGGTTGTGGACAGCCAAGCTGGTCATGGGAGCCTGAAGAGGGTAGTGGAATTGAAATCTTTGTTCGGGACAGCACGTTGACAGCGACTCGACGCTTATCAGGACTTCGCTGGCTGGCGCTGATCGGATTGATTCCGGTGGCCTGTGTCCTGCTGTATATCTTTCGCGATGAACTGAGTTTTCAGCGACTGGCGGAGCATGACACGGCGGTGCGGACGTGGTGTCGCGGGCACCGCGTCGCCAGTTATTCGGCTCTGTTTGTAATTTACACAGCGGCCACTGGCGCGAGTATTCCTGCGGCGGCGGGCATGACCGTGGCAGCGGGCTGGATTCTGGGCTTCTGGCCGGCGTTCATTCTCACCAGCTTTGCGTCCACCAGTGGTGCCACAGCAGCCTTTCTGGTAAGTCGTCGATTACTGCGGGATCGGGTGCGAGAGCGTTTTGCGGACCGGCTGAAGGAGATCGAGGCGGCTCTTGAACGTGACGGTGCCTCTTATCTGTTTCTGCTGCGGCTGGTACCACTGCTGCCATTTTTTGTGATCAACATCGTCATGGGACTGACACCGATGAGAGTATTCACATTCTGGTGGGTCAGCCAGTTGGGAATGCTTCCGGGTACCGCCTTGTACGTTGCGGCTGGCGCCAGCATGCCGACACTGAAGGTACTGGCCGACCAGGGGGTGACTGGAGTTGTCAATTTCCGAGTGCTGGGGTTATTTACGATTCTGGGACTGATGCCAATCGTGGCTCGTCGCCTGTACCTTCAATGGCGACGGCATCAGCAGGCGGGTTCGGCCGAACAGTGATGCCTGATCCGGTTTCGTGATGGTCATCGGGATTTGGGAGAATGCGGCCATTTTCAGCGGGTTCCGGAATTGAGCGTGGAGTTAGAAACAGACATGCTGAAGAGTCATGAGATGCAGATCCGAGTTCGTTACAGTGAGACGGACGCTATGGGCTTTCTGCATCATGCCAACTACCTGTGTTATTTTGAAATGGGTCGAACTGAGTTGTTCCGGGCGCAGGGGGGCAACTACCGTCGGATGGAGGAACTTGGTTTATTTCTGGTGGTGGCTCGCCTGGACGTACGTTACCGTCGTTCAGCGCGTTATGACGATCTGCTGACGTTGCATACGGAGATCACCAAATCGGGGATGGCCAAGCTCGAGCATAGCTATCGGCTGATGCGAGGTGACGAGTTGCTGGCGGAAGCCACGTCGGTGCTGGCCTGTGTGAACCGAGCCGGCGCGGTTCAGCCGATCCCGGAGAATCTTGTGGAACTGACCCGAGCGACAAGTTCGGAGAATGGAGCAGGGGCTTAAATTTGAAGTGACGTGGCACAGGTGAGTTGTGCCGAGTGCGCAATTGATTCTGTCGGTGGGCATCTGCGCGGCGGCAGTGCAGGGGAACGATTCACGGGGAGGGATGTGGCCATGAAACGTGTGGATTTTGTCAGTCCCGGTGCACGACTGGAAGAAGCGTTCAGGAAACTGGAAGCTGCCTGGGCGGAAGCGCAGCCACACTGGAATGACGCGGTCAGTCAGAAGGTCGAGGACGACTACCTGCTGCCGTTGCGGGCACAGATCCGCAGCCTGACGGACGCGATCTCGAAGACATCCCAGACGATGCGTCGCGCCGAATGGGAATGCCAGCATCAGCGTGAGCGTGGCGGTTCACTGTAGTTGGCTGATGCCCGAACGGAGAAACAGACATCAGACATGCCGTGCCGCGTATTTTGTCGTTGCCTGACGGCTCAAGGTGCAGCGGTGCACAGAGGCCGTGGCGACTACTGCCGTGGCATGTCCAGCCACTGCTGTACCAGCGGTTGCAGATCTGCCGGGGTGGCCGCTGGAACTTCCTGGCGACTGAGTAGTTCATTAAGGGGGACAGTCGTATTCTCGATTTCTCCGCCGGTAGCGATCCAGAACTGGCCACTGGCCAGGCCGGAATCGATATTCAGTACAGGATTGCTGTCGGCCGTAAAGCGTGCGGCGGTGATGGCCCGCCATTGGCCATCGGGCAATAGCACAGAGGGATTGGAGAACACGGCCTTGCGAGTTTTGGTGGTTGACACGCGGTTACGCTGAAAATCCTCGACGAAGGCGTAGTAGCCTTTCATTGACGTATCTTTGGTCAGGGTGCTGAATGTGACGAGGTGCCGCCACGCGTTGTCACCGGGGTGAAAAAACCACGACGAGTACTCGGTCCTCTCACCGGAGCGTTTAGCGGCAACAGCAAAGCGATAGGTTTCACCGACCTTCCAATCGAAATCGAGGAAGGACTGGCCTCCGGTTCCCTCGTTACCAAAGCGTTTGACGCGCACTTCCGGATGGTTGTGAAGCAGTTTCACACGCTGCTCATCCCTGACGGAATTGGGATCATTCTGGTCACCCGGATCCCAGACAGAGAACAGGATGACTTTGTTGTGGTTACTGAGTTCCTGGATACCAAAATAGCCCTGACTGAAACCGCACACACAGAAATAGGTCCCTTCGGCGGAAGACTGCACCTGAACCTCGTTGTAGAAGACAACGGAATCGGGCACCTTCTGATAGCCGAGGTGGACCGACCGACAGGCGATACCTTTCAGTTTTTGATCAACAGCCATGGCGGGATGCAGATTGGGCAGCAGGCAGAGGCTGAGGGTACTGATCAGCAGGCAGCGATGAAAGAGAGTCATGGTGTTTCGCCTGGAAGAGGACAGAGAACAGAACTCGCAGCGGGGAATTGCCGGATGGCACCACAACTGACGGACCGGAAACGTGGAATTTTCCCGGGATTGTCCGGCAGCGGGCGTTTGTGTACACGCTAGTATAGCAAATCAGAGGGAAAATCAGTAGGCCGACGCAGAGTGTCAGCTGTCTTTGGGCCCTGGAGCAACGTGTGAGCGGTTGTGCAGAGCCAAAAACGCCGGAATTCCTTAGTTTTCACGCAAATTCGACGATTTCAGACGAACACGGGCGGAAATCAGCGCGTTGATGTCGGGCCACCAGAAACCTGAAGAATCCCCGACCGACGTCCTGAAAAGATTGTGTGCGGCATCGCGGAAAGGTAGCATTTTGGCAGCAGTTCGCCGATAATTCCGAAGGGAGTGCTGCAGGACAGGTGGGTTTCATTCCATTGGGGGGTGAGACGACGTTTGGACTGTGGTGAGATAACTCTGACGGCGGGCGGGTCCTGATGATTTCATCCGAGGACCTCCCTGCGTGTCTGGGAATAACGATGAATCAGCGGAAATCGGGCCTCAGCAACGCCGGCGCAACAAAGTCGGCGACGTCGAATGGGCCTGAAGAAATCTGCACGTAAGCGGTGACCGGAACGGGCTCATCGAGGGTGTTGCAGAGAGGGTGTTGCAGAAAACCATTCAGTGGCGGACAGGTTTCAGTAAACGGGTCGAAACAGAGGCAGACGGGTTGCAAAACAGAAATCCGCTGCAGACACCGGTGGGGGTCATTGGTGTCGGTTAAACAGGACCTCACAGGTCGGAGCCTACTCTTGAGCACGATTCCTGCAGACATGACATCTCAGACGGCGGCAGAAGCTGAGGTCCTCGAAGAAGGATCCGCGCTCTGGACATTGTTTGACACAGTGCCTGCCTGGGGCATGAGTGTTCTATTGCATGCGGGAATCTTTCTGGTCCTGCTGACCATCACGCTGCCCGAGATCATCCTTCCGGAACTGAACCTCACGTCTGCCGTTGAAACGGAAGAAGTCCGACCTGAAGAGTACGTCATCGACACAGAGCCCACCGAAGAGCTGGGCACAATGAGTACCCTGAACATTGAGGGAGCCTCCGCTGCGATGGCTCAGAATCAGGGACTGGACAATCATCGGGAGAATTTGCAGCAGATCGAAAGCAGCATCGTCAACCCGAAGGTTGAGATGTACGAAACGGTCACTGCGCCCAGTGAAGCTGAGACCATCGAAAACCTTGACCTCACCGGGACCACTGAGCATCCGGGGGGCACGGAAGGCGCCGTTGACCGCGTCACACTCGAGATCGCTTCATCGCTGCGACAGGGAAAGACGATGCCGGTCTGGCTGTTTGACGAATCAATCTCCCTCGAAAGTCGCCGTGAAGAGATTATCGCGCGGTTTGAGAACATCTATCGTCAACTTGGCCTGATGGATGATCTTGACACCAAAGACGCGCTGAAGACTGGCATCATTGGCTACGGGGCGCAGGTGCACCTGCTGGTGAAAGAGCCGACCAGTGATCTGGAGGAAATGTCCAAAGCCGTGAAGTCCATCTCCAGCGACGTATCCGGGGTGGAGAACGTTTTTGCGGCCATCAACCTCGCGATTCGTGAGTACGGCCCGGTGCGTCGAAAGATGCGTGCGAACATGATGGTCATCATTGTCACGGACGAGCGTGGTGATGACTTTGGCGGAGACTCATACGCCGTTCTCGAAGAAACGGTCCGCAGACTGACTCGCGAGGGCATTCGCGTGTACTGCATCGGCAATTCTTCGCCCTTTGGACGCCAGAAAGGATACGTCCACGTCAAATGGAAGGCGGAAGACGGAACGGAATTCGAAGACGACATTCCGGAAGCGGATCAGGGTCCGGAGACTCCGCTGGCGGAAGGGCTGCAGTTGCCATTCTGGACGGCAAACGCCCAGCAGCTCGATCGCATGTCCTCGGGCTATGGTCCTTACACACTGTCCCGGCTTTGCAACGAAACGGGCGGCATCTTTTTCGTGGCCGACGATACCACGATCAAGAAGTGGGACCCGCAGATCATGCGTCAGTATGCTCCTGACTACCGGCCGGGGTCAGAGTATCGGCGACAGGTGCAGAGCAATCTTGCTAAGGCATCACTGATTGCGGCAGCGCAGCTGGCCGTGACGGAGCCGGTGCCGATTCCACAGCGGACTTTTCAGGCCAATAACGACAACATCCTGCGTGAGCAGATCACAGAGGCGCAGAAGCCACTGGCCGTTCTGGACTACTTCCTGACTCGCGTGCATGAAGCGCTTGATATGGGTGAGAAGCACCGCGACAAGCTGGACACCGACCGCTGGCGGGCGCAGTATGATCTTGCGATGGGCCGTATCCTTGCCATGCGTGTGCGAGCCTTTGGCTACAACGCCGTACTGGCCGAAATGAAATCCAGTCCGAAACGCTTTGAAAAAGCGGAAAGTAATCAGTGGATTCTGGAACCATCGGATGAGATTCAGGGGGCCGCCAATGTTCGCAAGATGCACGACAAAGCCCTCATTTACCTCAATCGAGTGATCGACGAGCATCCGGGAACGCCCTGGGCGTTCCTCGCAAAAATGGAACTGAGCGAGCCGCTCGGCTGGAAATGGCGCGAGGGCCAGATTGACATCCCGCAGATGAATGGCGGAGGTAACAATCCCCGCACACCTCAGTTTGCTCCGGAAGAAGAGCAGCGGCGGCGACAGGCTCAGGAAATGCAGAAGAAAAAACAGGACTCCCGGCCGAAAGTCTGACCGCTTTTCAGCCAGCACTCGGTATGGAAAACACGCGGCTATGTCAGATGGGCCATTGATCCAGGAGACGTCCTCCGGTTTATTCTGTGAAATCGGAGGCTTCTACATTGACCCCTGGCGACGTGTCAGCCGTGCCGTAATCACGCACGCCCATGCAGACCACGCGCGTCCGGGGTCTCAGGCCTACCTCGCCAGCCAGGAAGGCCTGCGGGTCCTCCGCAGCCGATTGGGCCCCACGGCGAAAATTGAGACATTGCCGTATGGACAGCCCTGCCTCATTAACGGTGTCCGTGTCTCCCTGCACCCCGCGGGACATGTGCTGGGCTCGGCGCAGGTACGTGTCGAGTATCGCGGGGAGGTCTGGGTTGTCAGTGGTGACTACAAAATTGAGCAGGACACCACCTGTGCAGCATTCGAACCCGTGCGGTGCCATACGTTCATCACCGAATCAACGTTTGGCCTTCCCATTTATCGCTGGGCCCCTCAGACGGAGATTTTCAGCGATATCAATGACTGGTGGATTCGATGCCGGGACGCAGGCCAGCCCGCAGTGATTCTTGCCTATTCACTGGGCAAGGCTCAGCGGGTTCTTGCCGGAGTCAACCCCGGCATTGGTCCGATCTTCTGCCATTCCGCCGTGGAAGAACTGAACCGCGAGTACCGTGCCAGCGGGATTGAGTTGCCTCCGACGTTTCTTGTCAGTCAGGCGCCAGCCCGAAAGACATGGGAAGGCGCACTGGTGATTGCACCGCCGGCGGCCGCCAACTCATCGTGGATGAATCGCTTTAACACCGGATCCACCGCGATGGTTTCAGGCTGGATGCTGACCCGAGCCACGCGGCGCTGGCAATCCGTCGACCGTGGCTTTCCACTGTCTGATCACGCAGACTGGCCCGGACTTCTGCACGCGATTGAAGAGACCGGTGCGGAGCAGATCCTGGTGACCCACGGTCACACGGAACCCATGGTGCGTTACCTGAATGAAAACGGCCGAATCGCTCGTACCGTGAAGACTCAGTTTGCCGCGACTGTTGACGCAGAATGACTGCAGATCACGAACCGCATCTGCAGCTTTGTTCACTTGAGGTGATCGGTCCGCTGAACTTACCGCGGGCACTGTCGCGTCAGACGAAAATTTCCGGTGTCATCTTTGGAACAGTACGTGGCCTGAAACCGATTCCCGGTCACGGTTCCCTGAAAGCGAAAGGTACCGAACAGTAAACCCAGATGACGACTTCCTGACAGTTGCACGGAACCATCCGGATTGTGCTTTGCGTTCAGTGTCGCTTTGTAGCGAAACGGAATGATTGCACAGAATTTTCCGGTGAAACTGACCGCATACTGACTGTTGTTGACCCGACAGAACTCCGCCGTCATCGGCCCCTGATGGCCGGTGGACTGACTGCTCCATGTGCCCGTCCAACGTCCGGAAAGATCCGGTGCTGATGGAACAACGGCCGCAGCAGTCTCGACCTGCTGCGACTGAGCATCCTGAGCCATCGCAACAGGAGACAGGAGCAGCACGGGCACCAGCAGGCTTAGCGCAGTCAGCCGAGGTGATCGGGAATCATGTCGACTCAGCATGTTCAGACTCTTTCTGTAGAAAACCGGGGGCACTGAGGGACGACCGCGGCCTGATCCACTGTAGAGACGCAGCGGGGTGAAACGGTTGTGTTCATCGCTATCCGACACAGGATGAAGCATATCCCGTCGTCAGGAGGGACATGCCTTCCGAAACACGCGCTGCCGGAGAAAACCTGGGGGCTTTTCGCGAAATCGGGGCGGATTTTTCTCGACACGGCCACAGAGTTCGCCCGGGCGTCAAAATTTCCCAGCCCGGGTTTGCGAGAGACAGCAGAACATGTCCGGCCAGAGACGCTAAAGGTGTTCCGAATCATCGTCGGTGCCCCAGTCACGTTCCGACACGGACATTCGGCTCCCAGCGTGCTGCATTGACCGAACTGCCCCCATTCCGGGCATCATATCCATGAACGCAGGTGGCCCCGGGGTGCGACCACCACACAGCGTGTCGGACGAAATCTATCGGGCGATGCGATACAGGTATTCGTCTGTCCGCAGATACATGGAGCCATTGGCAAAAGCCGGAGTGGCCAGCGTTCGACCCGGGACTTCATTTTTTCGCACCTCCTGAAAGGTGTGGCCCGGGCGAATCCACGTTGCGTGGCCGGTTTCGTCGAGAAACAGGATGTGCCCATTTGCAAATACCGGCGACGCTGAAAAATTGCCGCCGAGGCGTTCCATCCAGTGCCGTTCGCCGGTGAGCACATCGACGCAGGAGGCAATTCCGTCATCGGAGACAAAATAGAGATCCTGATCGATCAGCAATGGGGTGGGAGTGCTGGGCGCACCGCGTTTCAGCCGCCAGGCCACGTGACTTTCTGTGACATCTCCGGAACCACCCAATCGCACGGCCATGAGTTCCGGGTTGTCGTAGTCGTGGTTGTAGATGACCAGTCCATGGGCCACTGTGGGTTGCGGGACAACCGACCAGCCGGGTGCCAGCACGCGCCACAGTTCTTCACCGGTGGCCAGATCATAGGCGGCGAAGTGATCGGGGCCTGGCGCCATGACCTGAGCTCGCCCGTCCACTTCAGCAACCGTTACAGTGACGAAGGAATGGCTGATTCGGGCTTTGATGGAGCGAGGCTGGCGCCAGAGCGTTTTCCCGGTCGCCGCATCGACAGCTGCCACAAAGGGATCCACACTGCCATCACAAACAATGGCGAGCCGCCCATCGTGCAGCACTGGCGACCCGCCACTGCCATGCAGAGGCGGATACACAAGTTCTGTGTTCAGCCATTCGATCGATCCATCAGCTGCCTTCAGACGTGCCATACCCAGCGCACCGAAATGCACATAGACGGCACCATCCTGCACGATCGGCGTCGGACTGGCGTGACTGTTTTTTGTATGAATCGCAGGCGTCTGTTCGACGGCACGAATTTCGGTGTCCCAGATCGTCTTTCCGGAGATGGCTTCGAGGCAGAGACAACGCAGTGACAGTCCATCTCCCTGCGGTACGGCGGTGGTCAGAAAGATACGCCCCTGAGAAATGGAAGGCGACGACCAGCCGAGTCCGGGAACGGGCACTTTCCAGGCCACATTTTCTGAATCGGACCATTCCAGCGGCGTTGCGGGGCCGGTCACATGTCCATTGGCCTCAGGTCCTCGAAACTGCGGCCAGTCCGTCGGAAGCAGGCTTGCAACAATCAGAAACAACAGAGACATAGGACCGCTCCCCTCTTGAAAGCCAGTGATGATTCAGACGGACCGCAAGTGAAGCGGCCCAGTGCGGCTCCTGATGGACTGTTTCGCACAAACAACCAGTTCCCTCGGCGCACAGGGAATTCTGGCAGACCGCTGAAGATGGTGGAAGTCAGTCGCAGAGACACGCGGCGTGCGCCGACCGCAACACACCGCCGAAGCCCACGATATGCGCCATCTATTCCAGCGTATGAACCAGCAGCCCGCTGCGCAGCTTGGGTTCGAACCACGTGCTTTTCGGCGGCATGATCTCACCCGCATCGGAAACGGCCATGAGCTGCTCCAGGGTTGTCGGGTACATGGAAATTGCCAGCGCCCAGTCGCCGGAGATGCAAAGCCGTTCAAGCTCTGCGGTACCGCGGATCCCCCCAACAAAATCGATGCGGGAATCCGTCCGGACATCTTCAATACCCAGAATCGGGTGCAGCACCTGATGTTCAAGGATCGAAACGTCGAGCGAACGAATCGGGTCTTTTACGAAAAGCGGATCCGGGGGAATCGTCAGCTTCCACCAACGATGATCGATGAAGAAACAGAAGGATCCCGGAGCCGGCGGCACAGGATCCGTCGTCTGTTCCAGTTGCCCGATGTCATCCAGCTTTTCCAGTAGCTGTGGCACTGTTAAACCTTGCAGATCGCGGATGACGCGGTTGTACGCCAGAATCCGCAACTGAGTGGAGGGAAACAGGACCGACAGGAACCAGTTACATTCTTCTGTCCCATCGCCACCGTTTTCAAGTCGACCACGCAGCTCGCGGCCAGCTCGCCACGCGCTGGCCGCTCGATGGTGACCATCGGCGATATAAAACACCGGGACCGCAGTAAGAGACTGCATGTATTCGGCACAGTCTTCGATGCGCCAGACCGTGTGACGGATTCCGTCCATGGCCGTGAAGTCATACAGGGGTGTCTGCAGAACCGCCTGATCCACCATCGCATTGACAGCTGGATCTTCGCGGTAGGTCAGAAACACCGGACCGGCATTCGCATTCAGTGCCAGCACGTGTCGCGTACGGTCATCTTCCTTGCTCTTGCGTGTCTTTTCGTGCTTCAGAATCAGATTGTTTTCGTAGTCGTCGATGTGTACGCAGCAGACGATACCGACCTGAGAATGAGTTCCCATGATTTGACGATAGGCGAACAGACAGGGGGCTGAATCATGGAACAGCACGCCATCGGCGATCAACTTCTGGAAATTTGCTGCGGCAGTGTCGTAGACCTCCTGCGCGTAGGGATTGTGTTCCGGCGGAAACTCAATATCCGGCCGCACCACATGCAGAAAGCTCAGGGGATTTCCCTCAGCAAGTGCGGCGGCCTCATCGCGATTCACCACATCGTAGGGAACCGATGCAACTTTGGCCGCCAGCTCAGGAACCGGACGAAGAGCATATAAGGGCTGAATTCGGGGCATAGCAGAGTATTTCTGGCTGATTGACTTCGCCGCAATTGAGCGGTGCGGCCTTCCGATTTTTGCGGGCAGTGTACAGAATTTCCGGCGGCTTTGTCCCGGGGGAGATTCCGGATTCAGCAATTCATTCTTTTTTCGGGAACACGGAACCCGTCGCTTTGCAGCAAAAATCGGGTAATTTACCCCCCGTTTCTCAGAAATCATGAACAACCCGTACACACCTCCCGAAACACTTGCGCCCTGTGCCAGATCGCCTCCTGGCCTCTCGGGGCGACGCAGAGCCGGGCGAGGACCGCCGTTAACACCAGTCAAAGCCACATTCCGGCCCGACCGACGTACTCACCCGGGGCCTGTTGACCGCCCTGAATCACTCTGCGTTTCTGAGGCAGGAAATGCGGGAATTCACTCGCCCGCTTTTCCATGAATCTGATAGACTTGCGGCGGGATTTGGTGTTCGCCACCTTGTGGACGGCGACAGCCAGATGGGCGGCATGTCAGGACGGAATCAGCGTAAACGAAACCGTCAACACAAAGGAGACTGACATCCACTGCTGAACCAGCACGCTCCGTCGTTGGCGCCGTGCTGCGACAAACGATGACAGGACGTTTTGTGGCTTCCGTATACTGCTCAGCCTGCAACTATCAATTCAACGCCGACATCAATCGATGTCCCCGGTGCGGAATTGCTGTTTCGCTCAGCGAAGAACTCTGGAAACGCGACACGATCATCGGTAACGCGGCGGGTGGTCTACCGGAACAGCATTCGACCAGTGTCGAGCTGGATCAGTTGCTGCTGCCCGGACAGATTCTTGATATCTATCAGTGCCAGAAACTGCTGGGCCGGGGCGGCATGGGGCTGGTCTATCTGGCACGAAATACCAGCCTGCAGCGGCTGTGCGCGTTGAAGATCCTGTCGCCGCGTCGCGTGGAACATGACGAGGATTTCGTTCGGCGGTTTGAGAACGAGGGCCGGGCTGCCGCCGCACTGGTGCACTCCAACGTCGTCACCACCCATGCCATCGGCAAGGCAGCCGACTTTCACTTTCTGGAGATGGAATACGTCCCCGGCGGCTCTTTGCAGAATGAAATCGACGGTGAAGGTCCGATTGGCCCCATTCGCTCGACATCGATGGCGGTGGGGATTGCCAATGGGCTGTCCATGGCCCATCGCCTCGGGATCGTTCACCGGGATCTGAAACCTGACAATGTTCTCGTGACCCCAGGCGGAATTCCGAAGATTTCTGACTTCGGACTGGCGAAGCGCGTGGTCAGCGATGATCTGGGCACAGCACGACTGGCCGGTACGCCTTACTTCATGGCACCAGAACTTTTTGAAGGCAGCCCGGCAACCCCCGCCAGTGATGTCTATGCCCTGGGAGTTTGCTATTACCTGATGCTGACCGGACGACTGCCGTTCGAAGGTCGCAACATCCCCGAACTGATGCGCACGATCCTCACATCAGAATGCGCCAGTGTACGCCGTCTGGAACCGGAGATTCCGCTGGACGTTGCCGAATGCGTTTCGCTACTGCTGTCCCGCGATCTTCGCCAGCGTCCCCGGGATGGCGCAGCAGCCTCCCAGATTCTGCAGGCCGTTCTCGGTTCCACTCGCGATCTGGATGACCTGATGTACGAAGCCTTCAACGGCATTCCAAACGTCACGTGGGAGGAAACCAGGGACGGTGGTTTTGAAGTCCATATGCAACTGCGGGATCAGCGTGGACAAACCGTCTATATTGAAAACAGTGAGCATGCCCCGGGTGAACGCCTCCTGCTGATCTACAGTCTGTGCTGTGAAGCCCGATCGTCGTTTTTTGAAGAAGCCCTGCGGCTGAACGCGATTGTGCACTACGGCGGAATCTCGATTCGGGATATCGATGGCACACCGTGGTTTGTGATGGTGGACACCTACCCGCGGGCCTCGGTCAACGGAGAAGAAATTCGCCGCAGCGCCATCGAACTGGCATCACGAGCCGACTCCATCGAAAATCGACTCACCGGCCGGGATGTCAACTGACTCCTTTGCAAGGGCGACGATCCATCTGAGTCGGTATTCTCGCAGCGCGTTTGCGGCAATGCCGTCACCGCCGGCCCCGTGCCACACCGCTGGCGGCATGGTCACGGGAGACGGGTCGCTCAGACATTACAGAGCCAGCGCTGACTTCTGGCTGGCCAGCTGCAGCATGAACTCCTGCAGTCGTGCGGCCATTTCGTTGCCATCGGGAGCCAGCCCCGCCTGAATCATGGCGTTCGCATGCATCTGGCGACCGCATTCACGAATGAAGGCATGGTTGTCCGTGTTGACCGCCAGATCCGCCAGACGCTGTACCAGCGGAGCCTGCGGATTGAGTTCCAGAACCATCCGACGCATTTCGAAATCCGGCGCATTCATTCGCAGAATCCGCTGCATCGTGGTGCTCATCGAGCCCTCGGAATTCACAAGACAGCAGACACTCTCCGTCAGTCGCTCAGAACGACGGACATCCTGCACCTGCTCACCCAGTGACTCCCGAATCAAGCCGATCAGCGTATCCAATCGAGCCGACGATTCCGGCGATTTGGCCGCCTCGTCCTCCTTTGCCTGTTCCGCCGTTTCGGTCTCGGGAGGAAGTTTCAGGTCGGCCGCATCAATCGAGACGATGGCCTTGTCGCGGAAGGTACCAAGAGCCGACAGCACATACTCATCCGCAGGGTCTGTGAGCAACAGCACTTCCAGATTGCGTTTGCGGAATACTTCCAGATTCGGATCCCTCAGGACCGCGTTCTGATCCGTGCCGCATGCATAGTAGATCTGCTCCTGGCCCTCGCGCAATCGATCGCAGTAGGTATTCAGCGACACCAGAGTTGATGTGCCGGTGGATGTGGTGGAGCCGAAACGCAGCAGCGCTGCCACGCGGTCCCGATTGCCGTCGTTGTTCGTTACCCCTTCCCGCAGAATCACGCCGAACTCGCGATAGAACCGCTCATAAGTTTCAGCCTGCTCCTCCGCCAGTGTGTCCAGATGATCAAGGACTTTGCGGGTGATGACTTTCTGCATCTTGCGAAACACCGTGTTGTCCTGCAGCGCTTCACGCGACACATTCAGTGGCAGATCCGCAGAATCCACGATGCCCCTCAGGAATCGCAGATAATCCGGCAGCAGGTCACGGTTGTCGTTCTGCACCAGAATTCGTCGCGCACACAGGTGCAGACCGTGGTCCGTCCGTCCAAACCCCATACGCTCCAGATTGGCGTCCGGGCAGTACAGAATGCTGTGAAACTGGAAGGGCGAATCGGCGGCGAGATGCAGGTGCCAGATCGGTTTCTGACCGGGAAAATGCGTCAGATACTCATAGAAACTCTGATACTGTTCTTCCGTGACGTTGCTCTTCGGCTCCAGCCAGATCGGTGGCTGATCATTGACGTGCTCACCGTCCAGATAAATCGAATGCGGCACAAACGTCGAGTACTTGCGGATGATGTACTTCAAACGCACAGGCTCGGTGAACTCGTCCATCCCCTCTTTCAGATGCAGACGAATACTGGTGCCCCGCTCCAGGGACTCTTCAACAGGACTGATCGAAAAATTCCCGTCCCCGGTCGACTCCCAGCGCCATCCCGCGGAATCCGATGCTGTGCGCGACAACACCTCCACGCGATCCGCCAGCATGAACGACGAATAAAAGCCGACCCCGAACTGTCCAATCAGCGACAAATCCGCCTGCTGGTCATCCCGTCCTTTGGCCTGCTTCAGAAACTCCAGCGATCCACTGCGGGCGATCGTTCCGAGATTCGCAATCAATTCCTGCTGCGTCATTCCAATGCCGTTGTCGCGAATCACCAGCACACGCTGCTCTTTGTCGGGCTCGATCGTGATCCGCAGCTCGCCTTCGACCTGCTGGCCCTGAGTCAGCATCTGATACCGATACTTGTCCAGCGCATCCGATGCGTTGGAGATCAACTCGCGAATCGTGATCTCACGATTCTGATACAGCGAATGCGACAGCAACTGAAGCAGTTGTCGGATCTCAGCCTGAAATGTGTACTGCTGCGGGGTCGTCTCTGTCGTCATAATGTCCTCACACTACTTTTAAGTCGTCCGGAATTTCCAGGGAACAAGCCGCCAGAGACACACCAATTCCGCTGCCTGCCATCAGACCCTGCCATACGCAGGCTGTTCCGGCACTCACGACAGGAACGGCAGTCTGCCACATTGGCAGCTTGTCGCACAGAGGCTATGAGTTAGCAAATCGTATGCCCTGCGGACCGTTCCCGGATCGAACGCAGACATTTCCTCTGGGTGGCGTTCACCAGTTCCCGACACAGACCAGCTTCTCCGGCCCGCTGCCCAGCACCCGCTGACCGGCACCCGCTGACCAGCACCGAGACGACCAGGCGGCGCCACACGCTCTCCGGAGCTCACGGATCGCGCTCGCATTTGCCCGAAAAACTCCGATGTTTCGGCCTGCATCGACCCCACCGGGGAAACTGAAGCCAATTTTCACGGAACTCTCCGGATTTTCCCAACTCGTGCTGATTTTGGGGGTAAATTGGTCCACATCGGGTGGTTGCAGTTCCTGAACATTCGATTTCGGTAAGTGTTGGCGGGGCAGGTGAGCAGCTCAGCCAGCCTTGCAGCACAGTCCTGGTTCTGCAAGCCGGACAGTAAGTCTGTCGCCTCGTGGTTCCCCACAATTCGGGTAACTCGACCTTCAGCTCGGACCCTTCCAATGAACACAGACCGAAAAATCGGATTTGCCATGGGCATCCTGTTGATCGGTTTGGTGGCTGCGCTGTTCTTCCGCAACGAACCTCTGCTGGATCCCGACCAGATCTCCGTCAACAGGGAGCGGGAACTGAATCAGCGTCTGCGCGACCGGGATGTCGCCGTCTATCTGACAGATTCTCCTGCCTCGATCCAGGCCACCGCCGCTTCCGCAGACTCCGACGAACCGCAGTGGACGCTGCGCGACGTGCTGAACGACATGAATCAGCGCAATCGCAAAGCCCCGGCACCCGTTTCGTCCGCACGCACACAGCCGGCCGACATCGAGAATGACGATCTGGAACTGGACGGCTATCGCAGCTGGCGCGGTGCCCGAAACGGCCGTTCCATGGAAGACGAAGGTCTGGCCGCGTCCGAGGAGGAATCAGCTTCCCCGGAAACCGTCGGCCCCGTGAAACCGGTCCAGCCGGAACTGCCCACCGAGGCGCGTCCACTGCCTCCACTGTACCCCGACTCTGAACCAACACCGGAGAAACCCGCCTGGATCCGGGATTCGACAGCGACAGAGTTTGACGAATACATTGTGAAGTATGGCGACACACTGTCGGCGATTGCCGAACGCACACTCGGATCGCGCGGCAAGTACCTGCTCATTTACGAAGCCAATCGCGACCGCATGAGCAGCCCTGACCGCCTGTCACCGGGAAAACCAATCCGCATCCCTCGCCTGGCCGCAACCGCACCGGGAATGAACTGAGCCCCACGCCAGAGATCTGCCTGAGCCCTCATGGGCGACAGGAAGGCCGTGCGATGCACCTCATGTCGCCCCACCGGGGCTTCGACGCGATTTATTGACGGCATTCCATGGGCTCACGCCCATGGCCACATCCTGTCGCCGCTTCGCGGCTGAAGTCATAACCGGCGGCAAATGCGTTGGTGCGCACGAAATCCGGCTCGGGTGGAACCTCGCCCTCACCAAACAATTCCGGCTCGGGTGGAACCTCGCCCTCCCAAAACAATTCCGGCTCGGGTGGAACCTCGCCCTCCCCAAAACAATTCCGGCTCGGATGGAACCTCGCCCTCCCAAACAATTCCGGCTTGGGGGGAACCTCGTCGTACAGGACGGCATCGACAGCTCACTTCTGTTCGATGCGGTACAGGGCTGTGGCGGTGCGCAGGAAGATTGATTGTCCCGCTGCAGCCGGTGAGGCCATGATGGCGGAGTCGAGCTTGTTGGTGGCGAGTACTTCAAATTGATCTCCAGCTCGCAACACCGTACACACACCGTCCTGGTTGCAGAAGTACAATCGCCCTTCGGCCGCCAGCGGTGATGCGGAGTAGTCGCCGGGAAGGCGTTCAAACCAGACTTCATCGCCCGTCTCCGCGTTCAGACAACGCACAATCCCCTTGTCACTGACGAAGTACAACTTCTTGTCCCACGCGACCAGTGAAGGCTTCTGCGGTATCTGCTTGTCCGACATCCAGCGGATATGCGAACTGGTGACATCACCGGTGCCCGTCATGTTCACCGCCAGCAGTCGCGACTGCATGTAACTGGTGGCGACATACACCGTGTCGCCTACCACCACCGGGCGAGGAACCGTGGAAAATCCCAGCTTGCCATAACTGGCCTTCCAGACTTCCTTCCCATCCCGTGCATCGTAGGCATAGACCCAGTTGGCCGCCGGGGAGATCACCAGCGGTCGGTCCTGCAACTCCACCAGCAGCGGTGTGCCGTAGGCCTTCTGCAGCTCCGGGGTGGGGTCCATTTCTCCCGATCGTTTGGTCTGCCAGGCAATCTCACCCGTCTCCTGTTTCAATGCCGCAATGGACTGAGAATCGGTGCCGTCGAGGTGCACGATCATTAAGTCTTCCCAAACCACCGGTGAGCTGCCGGGACCGTTCTGATGGTCCAGTTTCAGCCGATCATTTTTCCAGAGCACCGCTCCCGTTTCCCGATTGACGGCTGCTGTCCCGTAGGTACCAAAATGAAAAAATACTCGATCACGGCAGATGACCGGCGTCGGAGAGGCATAGCTGTTCAGAGCATGTTTGGGCTCGGGTGTCTCCACGGTAAACAAGGTCACCTGGTGCAGGATGCGTCCGGTATCGCGACTGAGGCACAGGGCTTGGAGGCTGAGGGTTCCTGCGAGCGACAGCCCCTGCGAATTCTTCACGGCCGCCAGTCGCTGCTGCATTTCGGTTTCCGAAAGCGGTTCGGCAATGGCCGTGGTCAACCAGATCTGGTCCCCGGAAATCACGGGCGAAGAATGACCTTCGCCGTGAATGGTCGCCTTCCAGACGACGTTGTCCGTTTCGCTCCACGTCAGTGGCAGGCCAGTCAACGAGGTGACTCCCTGTCCATCCGGACCTCGAAACTGAGGCCACTCGTCGTCCGCAATCGCGGGGGCAGAAACGCTGAGGAACAGAGCCAGCATCAGAATGCGAGCAAAATCCGGAGAAATTGGTGACATGATGTGTTTTTCAGAAAAAGGAGAATCCGCAGCAACAGCGATGGATTTTGATGGATCCGGGACGCAGAAAATGGCAGGCATTTGAGGCGTGTTGTTGTCGGGTTGGGGTCAATAAGTGTGGTAGGCCAAGGGCTCCCCGATCGTATCGGGAAGCCTTTATTTCATCAGTTCGTTGCTCTGCGGGATCATTCCTGCATGGGAAGCTGCAGAGTCTGTCGCTTCCCGGCACGCAGGATGTCCACCGCGACGCGATCACCGGGTTTCGTCTCCGTCGCGCCGTAACGCAACACGGCCGAATCCGTCAGCAGGTCCGTGCGCTTATCGAAGGAGACAAGAATGTCGCCCGCCTGAAAGCCGGCGTTCTTCGCTGCCGCATGTGGACCATACTGTCCGACATGTTTGACACGCAGAGCCATGCCTTCGGCCGGGATCCCGTCTTTTCCCCGCAACTCAGATTCCACGGATTCCAGCAACAGGCCGCCGGTGACCATGCGACGCAATCCCCAGGCACTGACACGCCACGAAATCTCATCCAGATTTCTCCAGCCGGCAGGCAGGGTTAGACCCAGCTCAAGCGGCTGCCCATCACGTTGAACTCGCGCCAGAATCGGACCACCGGAGGATGAAGTGTTGTGCAGGACCCACTGCACATCCGCGATGGACAAAATCGGCTGACCATTCAGCTGCGTGATCCGGTCCCCGGGCCGAAAGTCAGCCGCTGCCGCCAGCGATCGCTCACGCACCTCTTTCACGGTGCCCCGTTCGTCCGGGTTCAGGATCAGACCAAGAGAACGCGGGTGAGGGTAGGGGTTGAGTACGGTGTCGGGAATCGCTTCGCCCCGACTGCGGTACAGGTCCCGCTGCGCATCGCCGATCTGATGACAATGAATGCAGCTTTTGGCAACTTCTCCGGTGTAGTTTAACTGGCTGGTGTACTTGTCCTTCAGCGTCGGCATCAGTTCCGGTCGCGCAAAGGCCGGAGCGGGGCCGGATTTCGCCAGCAAAGAGGCCTTCGACGCCGGGTAGTCGGCATGCAGTTCCAGGGCCCCCTGCAGCGCCAGTGCCAGCCCTTTCAACGACACATCGCCCACCCATTCCGTGCGGTGACTGCGAGTGCCGAATCGACCGTAGATCGTGCGATCCGCATTCAGCATGAAGACGGCAAAGGACTGATCCGTGTCAAACTGAAACAGGGACAGATCCAGACCATTTGTGGACACAATTCGTACACAAACAAACTGTTCCAGCAGTGGCCGCAGGATGGGGTCCTGGTCGACCAGATCGTCATCCAGTTTCACGCACTCTTCACAGGGAATGCAGCGGAGCACAACCAGCAGCGGTTTTCCGGTGTCCCGAGCTTTGGTCAGTGCCGCATTAAGGTCGTTGTAGATCCAGAATCCCTCAGACGTCACCTTCTGGCGATCCTCCAGCACCTTCTGGTCCCGGGTTTTCTTCTGTTGCCCCTGGACCGGACAGGCCAGCAGGAGCAGTGAGAGTGTCAGAAACAGCAGTCGCATATCAGCCTCCGGAAGACGTGGGGATCCAATGCCGGTTCGCGAAGAAAATGATAGACGATCCGCTCGTGCGAAGGAACAGTCCCAACAAACGGAGCCTTGGCCTGCAGTTTCAGTTGTGACTGTCGAGACGTCGGTTAGACTCAGAGTCCAGACTCAGATAATCAGAAAACCCAGGGCACACGACGAAGGGCAGGGGGGAGCCAGGCGATGAGCGGTTTCAGAAGGGCATGCGGGCGTTGCGGACAGACGGCGTGGTGGTCACTGGTGCTGTGGTTTCTGGCGACACCCCTGGCTGCTTCTGCGGGTTCAAGCCCCGCCTCGACAGAAACCAGAACCGTGGATGTGGTAATCTACGGAGCCACATCGGCCGGTGTGACCGCTGCCGTGCAGGTGGCGAGGATGGGACACTCGGTGATTCTGATTGAACCGGGGCGGCACGTCGGCGGCCTGACGTCTGGTG
This sequence comes from uncultured Planctomycetaceae bacterium, assembly GCA_903924405.1. Taxonomy (GTDB): domain Bacteria; phylum Planctomycetota; class Planctomycetia; order Planctomycetales; family Planctomycetaceae; genus SXXK01. The sequence continues at coordinate 36,516 of CAIYBH010000340.1, forward strand.
GGCTGGGATTCACAGACAGCGGCGACAAACGTGTCATTGGTGGTCTGGCACGGGAATTCTATCAGCGTGTTCGCCGGCACTATGACAATCCCACTGCATGGCAGCAGGAAGCGGCACAGGACTACGCCCGATATCGCCCGACGGAAGACGCCATGTGGACATTTGAGCCGCGTGTGGCCGAACAGATCCTGCAGGCCATGCTCAGCGAGGCTTCCGTTGAATTGCTCCTGCAGCAACGTCTGGATCGCAACATCGGCGTCCGCGTCGAGCAGGGACGAATTGTGGATATTCGCATGGAATCCGGACTGATCCTGGCAGCATCTCAGTTCATCGACGCCACCTACGAAGGCGATCTGATGGCCGCGGCCGGGGTTCGTTACACCGTCGGGCGCGAGGCCAACTCCGTCTATAACGAAACGCTCAATGGAAATCAGGTGCAGGCCAACACCCACAACCATCGCTTCCTGAAGAAGGTGGATCCCTGGCGCATCCCCGGAGACCGCAGCAGCGGACTGCTCCCGGGTGCCGAAGACGCCACGGCCGGAATCGATGGGACCGGGGACGAACGCGTTCAGGCTTACTGTTTTCGAATGTGCATGTCGAATTCCCCGGCAAATCGACGGCCTTTTCCCAAACCGGACGGTTACAACGAACTGGATTATGAGTTGCTGCTGCGCAACTTTGAAGCCGGTGACCTGCGATTTCCCATGAAGCCGGACATGATGCCGAATCGGAAGACGGACACGAATAACAATTGCGCCGTGTCCACGGACTTCATCGGTGGCAACACCCACTATCCTGACGCGGACTATGCTGAACGTGAAGCCATCGTGCGGGCCCACGAACGCTACCAGAAAGGCCTGATGTGGACTCTGGCCAACCACCCGCGCGTTCCGGAACAGATTCGCCGCGAGATGGCGCAGTGGGGACTGCCGCTCGACGAATTCGTGGACAATGACAACTGGCCGCATCAACTTTACATTCGGGAAGCTCGGCGTTTGGTCAGCGACTATGTCGTGACCGAACGCGATTGCCGACGTGTCGTGATCGCTCCGGATTCCGTTGGCCTGGGCAGCTATAACATGGATTCTCACAATGTCCGCCGGTTCATCACCGCCGACGGGTTCATTCAGAATGAAGGAGACGTGCAGGTCTCTCCAGGTGGCGCCTATCTGATCAGTTACCGATCGTTGATCCCCGCCCGCGGGTCACTGACCAATCTGGGAGTGCCCGTGTGCCTGTCTTCTTCACACATCGCCTACGGCTCCATCCGTATGGAACCAGTCTTTATGGTTCTGGGGCAAAGCTCCGCGACCGCTGCTGTGCTCGCACTGCGCAACAACATCAGCCTTCAGGATGTCGCCTATCCCGCATTGCGGGACCAATTGCTGAAGGACGGACAAGTACTGGATCTGCCTCCACAGTCTGCCCCACGAATCCTGATTTCAAAGGAATCGCTGCCGGGACTTGTGCTGGACAACGCAGAAGCCGTGCTGGAGGGCAACTGGGTGGCCAGCAGCTCGTCGCCAAACTACGTCGGCGCCGGCTATCTGCATGACGGCGATCTCGAAAAAGGTACCATGTCGGCCACATGGACACTGACAGCGCCAAAATCCGCCACGTTCCAGCTGAACCTCAGTTATTCCCCCGGTAACAATCGCTCCAACAGGGTTGTCGTGCAGGTTAATGTGGCTGACCAGAAACACTCTGTTCTGGTGAATCAGCAACAGAAGCCCACGATCGACGGTTTGTTTGTGCCACTGCGGACTCTGACCCTTCAGCAGGGCGAGAAACTGGTTGTCAGCATCAGTAACCGTGATACACAGGGACATGTGATCGTGGACGCTGTCCAGCTGGTCGAGGTTGCCAAAGATAACAACTGATCCGGTCAGATGATCGGCGTCATCATTTGCGTCGTTGCCTTGGACGAAGCATGCGGTACAGCAGGATTCCCACAAGAATGGCAGGCAGGTACCACTTCAGACGCTGCGCATAATGCACGGCGACGGCCAGCAGGATCAGTCGCATCGGACTGAAAATGGCCCACGCTGCGGGTCGCGTTTTTGTGGGAAAACACAACCACAACGCCCCGAAGACAATTCCAATGCGAAAGGCCGATGCGGCCCACGCGGATCCCGGGGCCGCAAACAGAAACCCCAGCCCCGCGCTGCCAAGGCACAACAGAGTCACAATCCCCGTCATCTGTCGCCGCGATCGATAGAGTTCGTACTGGGTATTCATGGCCCGATTGATTCCGTCACGACAAACCACCAATCACACTCGTACATTAAAAACGTCGTTCAACCGCGAGGCCTGTCATAAATCGACTGCCGCCCCCTTCATCAGATCAGCACCGAATTGTCGCCAGCCGTCGGCCACCCGCAACCCGTGTAACTCGTTAGTGCAGAAGAACAAAAGCACCAGTTCAGGGCACAGTCTCTGCCGGCATCAGAATCGCATCGTCCAGCAATCCGACCGATTTGAGGATCTCCCGCAGATCATTTTCGGCAGACGGGCGGGCGGTTTCGCGTCGCAGGATTCGGACACGAATGCCGTTGGTATCGCCCGGCGCTCGGGCAGCCAACTCAGCAATCCTGGCCAGTGGCGAAGGTCGGAACAGCGGCGTCGGTGTGGCGGCGATCTGAATCAGAAACTGCCGCTCGTCAATCAGCACGCTCAGCACCTGCGAGGCAAGGGCACTGCGTTCGTCCGATGTCAGATCATCGTCGTCCCCCGATAGCCCGCGAGGCTGTGCCGTTGACCGATCCGAGTCCGCCGAGGCCGACGTCGCATCATCACTGGCAGCGACGGACGTCCGGTCCTGCGCACCGTCTGAGCCTTCGCCTGCATCACCAGCCCCACCGGAACCACCCGGTCCAAATCCTCGCAGCAGCAGAAACGCCAGCATGCCGAGGGCAATCGCCCCGACCCCGACGCCGGCTTTTGTGGTGCCGCGGACAACTTTTCCGGGAACCTGCTGAAGTTTGAATCCTGGCGGAGTCTGAACCATGTGCACCATCCTGCCACTGTCTGCGGAACCTGTCGGCCGTTACCGGGCTGCGTCGAAAATCGGACCTTCCGGACGATAACCGATGACGGAGAAATCATACCAGCGAATTCCGGCGGAATCGCGTCGCAGCAGTTCCAGAAGTCGCGGAATTCCCCGCGTCGCCTTCTGGCGAGCTCCCAACTGGGCATCTCCCCAGGTCAACAGCACCAGCACCAGATTGCGAGGGTCCCCAAAACTCTTGCCGGCCTCAAACAGCCGCGTGGCAAACTCCTCCTCGGTGCCGTAGTCAATGGTGGCAGATCGCTGACCATCGCGAATCTGTGCCTTCCCGTTTGCCTCGATGTGCACTTCCCACAGACTGACATGCTTCTGCATCTCATCCACCTGCAGCAGAAAGCGAAACAGCTCCGCTCCCTTCAGGGGCATCTGCGTTTGCAGGTGATCCGTCGCCGCCTGCAGACGAGCCGCGTCATCAGTTCGCCCGGCAGCACGCAGCGCCGTGATTTCCCGAACAGCCTGCTCCGGCAGATTCAGAGTCCTTGACAGGAGTTCCGCGACCGCCGTGTGCTGACTGCTGAGACTGCGTACTCGCGATTCCCACGCCTCCTGCAATCGTCCCTGCTGCTGTTGAAACTCCTGCTCAAGCTCAGCACGCTGACGAACCAACTGCTCCCGTTCCGCCTGCAGCTCTTCTTCGGCCACCACCGACCGATTGCGATTTTCCAGGTACTGCGAAAACATCACAATCAGCATCAGGTCCAGCAGCGGAGTCAGCTGCAATGCCAGTCTTCGACGACTCATCATGATTGCGTCGACTCCTGCGAACGGATCGACATCCGCAGCTCACGCTTCGCCCGCGCGACCATGTCGCGAATCGCCGCGCGACATTCCGTCAGCCGGGCAAAGCGAACCTCCTGCAGACTGCTGACAAACATCAGAATCACCGCCGCAAACAGACCGGCAAACGTCGACCAGATGGAATCCCCGAAGCGTTCCATCACCAGATTCACCGAGGCCCGGGTGGCTCCTGAGGAATCTGCCTGCAACGCAGATCCGATCGCCAGCACCGTCCCCAGCACACCACTCAGCGGATAGGCTTCAATCATGGTGCGTGCCGTGTGCGATGCCGTCTCAAACTGCAACGAATCCAGGTACGCTCGCTTTTCGTCGAGGATCTGCAGTCGCTCCAGACACTGCACACGGTCGTCCACTCGCGATGGATCCGAAAGTACGTCATTCACATCCTGGACAAACGCATCAATCTGAGCCGGCAGCGGCACACTGCGATCCAGCACACTGCGATGGCGCAGCGTGCGTGTGTAATCGTCCAGTGTCGCCGCCAGCGTCTGCAGGTCGCGACCACACCACACCCGCAGCACACCGAAATACAGCAGGTGCAGCACTGCAAATCCCACAATGACCGGAGTCGAGAGGCTGGAAAAAAACTGCAGCCATTCGCCCACATTGCCGGTGGTTGGTATCTGGACTGGCATGAACTCTGGTTCCCCGAAAAATCAACCCCCGAACCCGCAATATCCCGGCCATTTGTCCGCACAAACGCACTGCCGGCACCGAACAACGCGTCGCACGTGCCCAGGCATCTGTCGGCACTCTGCCTCAAAACGGCATTCGCCGCTCCACAAAGATAACAGAGCCGCCGGGGGGCGTCGCAATGGCAATCCGCCCGGATCGTGGCAATTGGTACCGATCCACCGTTCCGGGCATTTCTCGGTCAGCGGTCATTTCCCCGAAGCCGCAGATCTACCCGCCTTTCCACACCGCGGGCGTCGCCCATGGCGGAACTCGCTGAGAACGACTAAAGTGAATGAAGTCTGTCAGCCCCCTCACCGGGTGACGACAGGACCACACGATACCACACTTAGCTCCTGAATCGGGTTTGCAGTCACCTGCCAACACGCATCATGGACCAGGTCTCTGAACAGAAAAAGGTTCGGGTATGAAACATGGAATGCAGACGCTGACGGCGCTGACGCTGCTACTGTTCACTCTGAATCGCAATGCTGCTCAGGATGCCGACCTGATCGTCACCAACGCAAAAATTGTCACGGTGAACGCCCAATTTGACGTGCAGCAGGCCATGGCGATTCGCGGTGACCGAATCCTGGCAGTCGGCACACCGGAACAGATGCGTCCCTATCAGGGAATCGCGACGCAGCAACTCGATCTGCAGGGGCGGATGGTTCTTCCCGGGCTGATTGATTCGCATGTGCACGCGACCGGCGCGTCCGTTTTTGAATTCGATCATCCCATCCCGGAAATGGAAACGCTCGCCGATGTCCTCCGCTATATTCAGTCGCGTGCTGATGCGTTGGAGGATGGACAGTGGATCAGCGTGAACCAGGTATTCATCACTCGCCTGAGGGATCAGCGTTTTCCGACTCGTGCCGAGCTGGATCAGGTTGCCCCAAAAAATCCGGTCTGCTTCCGCACCGGGCCTGATGCAGCCCTGAACTCGCTGGCGCTCAAACTGAATAGCATCGATCGAAACTTCGAAATCACAGATGGCCAGCCCGGGAAAATTGAAAAGGATCCGGCCACCGGAGAACCCACAGGGGTCATTCGATCGGGTGCCCGCTTTATCAAAATGACGTCCGCCGAAAAGAGCCCGAACGTCACGGAACAGAAGGCGCGCCTCCGGCAACTGCTCGCGGATTACAATGCCGTGGGCATCACCGGCATCGTTCAGCGCAGCGCCGATTCCGCGGCACTGGATCTGTTTCAAAGTCTGCTGGAGGAAAATCAGCTGACGTGCCGCACCTTTCTCTGCTGGAGCATCTCTCCAGCAGGAGAATGGTCGGAGGTCGAGGCACGCATTCGACAGGCGGCAAGCCACCCCGCACACACCTACAACAACATGCTGTGGCTGCGGGGCGTCAAAGTCTTTCTGGATGGCGGCATGCTCACCGGAAGCGCCTGGATGCGCGAACCGTGGGGTGTCAGCACCATCTACTCCATCACCGACCCGGAATATCGCGGGGTGCTGATGATCGAACCGGAACGTCTGTATCAGATTGCCCGCTGCTGCCTCGAAAATGATCTGCAGATCACAGCCCACTCCGCCGGTGACGGCGCCGTTCAGGCACTGATCGATGCTTACCGCCGCGTGAATGAAGACTTTCCCATTCGAGACAAACGGCCGTGCATCACGCACTGCAATTTTATGAGCCCGGAAGCGATCGCCAGCATGCGGGAACTGGGAATCGTCGCCGATATTCAGCCCGTCTGGCTCTACCTCGATGGAAAAACTCTCAGCCGCCAGTTCGGCGAACGACGGACTCGCTGGTTTCACCCGTATCGCACACTGTTTGAACAGGGTGTGATGGCCGGCGGTGGATCTGACCACATGCAGAAAATCGGCAGCCTGCGATCACTGAATCCCTACAACCCTTTTCTGGGCATGTGGACCATGCTCGTCCGTCAACCCCGCTGGACCGACGTTCCCCTGCACCCCGAAGAATGCGTCTCCCGGGAACAGGCCATCCGCTTCTACACACTCAACAACGCATGGCTGACGTTTGAAGAACAGGAAAAAGGTTCCCTCGAACCAGGGAAGCTGGCCGACTTCATCGTGCTCGATCGAGACCTGTTGCAATGCCCGGTGGACGAAGTGCGACAGACACAGGTTGAACAGACCTGGCTGGGCGGTCGACGCGTTTTTCCCGCTCCCTGAGCCGCCCCGCAACCGCCGCGGATCAATTACGTCGCAGACCCTCAGACAGGAAGGTCCGCCCGGAGAAGCCGACTGCAATGCAGACACGTCAGCAGCGACCTTGCCATTATCCCTTCCGTACCGCCTGCGCCGTCAATGGATCATCAGGCCATGCGTGTTTGGGATATCGACGCTTCAGATCTTTTTTCACATCCTGATAGGTGTTGGCCCAGAAACTGGCCAGATCATCGGTGACCTGCTGCGGTCGATAATTCGGCGCCAGCATATGCAGCAGGACCGGAATTCGCCCTCCAGCAATCCGCGGCGTTTGAGTCATGCCGAACAGTTCCTGAATCCGCACCGCCAGAATGGGTGGCCGTCCCGCCTCGTACTGAAGTCGTATCCGACTGCCACTGGGAACCAGCAACTTCTCCGGGACTTCCTCATCCAGCCGCTGCTGCAGTTTCCAGTCCAGTCGCGCCTGCAGAGTCTGAATCCACGGCGCCGACTGCAGTTCCGCCACAGAACGCCGGCCTGCACACAACTCACGCAGCACTTCCAGCACAGCCGCTTCATCAAACGAGGGAATCGGCAGTTCGGGCATCCACTGCTGCCAACAACGAACGCGTGCCAGAAATCCCGTCACGGTCTCGTCGTCAGCCGGAAAAATTGTCTGCAAGTGTGAGGCCGTGGCGTGATACAGCACCTCCGCCGCCCGCGCTACGTCAGCAATCCGTGCGGGCGTCTCTTCCAGGACCAGGTCACCGAAACACTGCCGACGACGGGCAACCACTTCCTTCCGCGACGGATGAAAAAATAATTCCTCGGTCTCCTGCAATGCTGCGGTCGGCAGCCACTCCAACTGGACCTCGGACGCCTGACGCACCAGCGCATCTGTGCCGGCTCCATCGATGTCGACGCACAGAAACAGCGGAGTCCTGCGGACGGCTGAACGCGGACCACAACGCACCCCTCGTCCGCCCACCATCAAACCCTTGTCGCCACCAGCATCCCGACGACGCGCGACTCGGTCCGGAAACCCAGCCACCAGCGCACGCAGAAGGACGGTGTCCGATTCCTCACGCGTCTGCGGTGTCGTCGCACTGCGACCAACCCCCGTGTCGCGAATCAGACGCTGCAACTGCTCGGCTACCGTGCGGATATTTGCCGCCGCATTCCGATTGATCTCGCCGCACACCGAATGCTGCTGACGATGCTCAAACCAGTCCTCAACCGCATGCAGTCGGTCCAGTACGTCGGACCGCGAATGGCGAATGGCGGTCGTCTGAATCGCCGGCGAACGCCCCGCCCGCGAATCTCCGCCGCCCCGCAGAAAGGGGTCTCGCTCGGTCAACAACGCGGCCATGAGGCAGGCCCGCGATGTTTCCCCGTTTTCAGCGGCGTCCAGCAACAAAGCTGCGATCCGCGGCGCCGCTGGCAGACTGGCCAGCACCCGCCCGCGACGTGTCAGTCCCGATTCGCCCACAGCCCCCAGTAACCGCAGTAGACTGAGCGCATGATCCAGCAGGCTTTCCGGCGGTCGCTCAAACCACGGAAATGCCCGCACGTCGGCCTCTCCCCACGCCATCAGTCGCAGCACCGCACCAGACAAGTCCACACGATGCAACTCCGCCAGTTCATACTCCGGTCGTCGACGCTGACTGCTTTCGTCCCAAAGGCGCAGACACAACCCCGGACGCGTCCGGCCAGCGCGCCCCGCCCGCTGGTTTGATGAGGCACGTGAGACCGGCACGAGGTCCAGTTGATCCAGCCCCGTGTCCGCATCAAACATCATCTGCCGCGCATAACCGGAATCCACCACCGCCGTGACACCTTCGATCGTGACTGAGGTCTCAGCCACATTCGTCGCAAGAATCAACTTGCGACGAGTAGAAGGCGCCAGCACCCGATCCTGATCCTGCAGCGGCATGTCCCCGAACAAGGGAAGTATGTCCATGCCCCGCCGCTGGGCGAGCGATTCCAGTTCGCCGGCTGTTCGATAGATTTCTCCCACACCCGGAAGAAAGACCAGCACGTCGCCTTCTGTGTCATCCAGCACGGCGCGAACACCGTCCGCCGCCTGCAACGGTATGGATTGACGCTCCTGCCGCCCCGCGTAACGAATCTCCACCGGGTACAAACGTCCTTCACTGACCACAATCGGGCAGTCCCCCAGAAAGGCAGCGATCGGTGCCGGCTCCATTGTGGCCGACATCACCACCAGCCTCAGATCCGGACGGACGGTCTGCTGAATTCGGCGTACCATGGCTAACGCCAGGTCACTGTCGAGCCGCCTTTCGTGGAATTCATCAAAGACCACCAGACTGACGTCTTCAAGAAACGGATCATCCTGCAGTCGACGCAGCAGAACGCCTTCTGTGACGACCAGAATACGTGTCGCTGCTGATACCGCTTCTTCAAAACGCACCCGAAATCCGACCGTCTGCCCGAGCCGCTCCTGACGTTCCGAGGCAATCCGCGCAGCCGCTGTCCGCGCCGCGATCCGACGCGGCTCCAGCATCAGAATCTGACCCGTCCCGGCCAACCCGGATTCCAGCAACGCCGGCGGGACCCGCGTCGTCTTGCCGGCGCCGGCGGGTGCTTTTAACACCACGCAGCCGGCGGTTTTCAGAACCTCCACCAGTTCTGGCAGGCAATCGTCTACGGGAAGATGAATTCGCATGACCGCCCCTGAAACCCGAAAACTGAAAACTGAAAACCTCAACCCGCTCCGGGCTCAGAATGCGAAAGACCCGAAGCTGCAACGCAGCTTCGGGTCCGCTGAGAACACTCTGACACAAAAAAACTATTCGCCGAAGGCGGCGTCAAACGCTCGGCCCGATGGCTGGAAGTCCACATTTTTGCAGAACTGCGCTGCTTCGGCAGCCCCGTGTTCACGATCCATGCCGCTGTCTTCCCATTCGACAGACAGAGGCCCACTGTACTTCACGGCATTCAGGGCGCGAATGATTTCCTCAAACCGCACACCGCCACGCCCGACACTGCGGAAGTCCCAGCCGCGACGCGCATCACCAAACGACAGGTGACTGGTCAGAATCCCGGTGCGACCATTCAGCGTGACCGAGGCGTCTTTCATGTGGACATGATAAATGCGATCGGGGAAGTAACGAATGAATTCCACGGGATCGACGCCCTGCCAAATCAGATGGCTGGGGTCAAAGTTGAAACCGAATTCCTTGCGGCGATTGAGCGCCTGCAGGGCTCGTTCGGCCGAGTAAATGTCGAAGGCGATTTCCGTGGGATGCACTTCCAGAGCGAACTTGACGCCGCAGTCTTCGAACACATCCAGGATCGGATTCCAACGCTCCGCCAGTAACTGGAACCCCTTTTCGATCATCGATTTGGGAGTCGGCGGGAAGTCGTACAGCAGGTGCCAGATCGAGGATCCCGTGAATCCGTTGACAATCCCCACATCCAGTTTCTGGGCCGCGCGAGCCGTGTTTTTCATTTCCTCAGCCGCACGCTGATTGACGCCCGCTGGATCTCCATCACCCCAGACGTAGTCCGGCAGAATCGATTTGTGACGGATGTCAATGTTGTCAAGCACGGCCTGACCAACGAGGTGATTGGAAATCGCGAACAACTTCAGATCGTGCTTTTCCAGCAGTTCGCGTTTGCGAGCACAGTAGGAGTCGTCCGACAGAGCTTTGTCCACCTCAAAGTGGTCCCCCCAGCACGCCAGTTCCAGACCGTCGTAGCCAAACTCACGGGCCTTGCGGCAGAGTGTCTCCAGCGGCAGGTCTGCCCACTGGCCTGTAAACAACGTGACGGGACGAGCCATTCGATTTCTCCCCTGGTGGTATTGTGGATGGGTTCAATGTGCCTGTGATTTCAAATGCGTCTGTGCTGCGGAACAACACCAGCGAGGATCAGCGCAGCCCGAAAGGCCCGCCCCGTCATCGCCGTAGGCTGGTTAAAGTATCGTTCCCGCACACGATGTCAAACCTCCGCGAAACGTGAACGCGGCAGAGCGACTGAATTCGGCGACCACCCCAAGCCTGCCTGGTGCAATTGATAAAGTCGCCAGCAAGCACCACCGCGATACTGAAGGCACGCATTTCAGCTGGAAGCCATTTCGATCCCGGGAAAACGCTCGCCCCGCAGCCAGCGAGGGCAATTCCCCGGGGCTGTTTCAGGACTCATTTCGCCTGGACCAATGGAAGCCGGGGCAATCAATGCAAGCGCAATCCAAACTTGTTTTTTAGTATATTAATCGAGAAAAAACGGTCACCCCTGCGATTCTGTCCGAAATGTCCGCGCACATATGGCTCTGGAACTGTGAGCATTTGAACAGTCTGCAAGGAGACATACCCGCCTTATGGGCGGAATACGTCACACTTTGGCTTTCGATCGTCGATCTGTTTCTGCACACTTGCTGGCCAATAAAAGTTGAACAAACGTCGCGGCCCGCGAGTTTTCCGAAGCACCGCAGCAGACACGGAGCAGGATGTGGAAATCACTGAAGTGAAGATCAAGCTGGTTGAGGAGGGCGAGGATCGTCTGCGCGCCTTCTGCTCAATCACGCTTGACGGCGAATTCGTCGTCCGCGATCTGAAAATCATCCAGGGTGGCCGGGGAAATTTTGTCGCCATGCCCAGTCGCAAGATCCTGGAAAGATGTCCACGGTGTCCCGGCAAAAACGAAGCGCGGGCTAAGTTCTGTTCCAATTGTGGCAACCCACTGCCGGTCACCGTCCCGGTCACAGAAGGTCGCCCGCGGTTGTTCGCCGACATCGCTCACCCGATCAACGCCAAATGTCGCGATCGAATCGAAGCCAGCGTGCTGGCGGCGTTTACAGAAGAATTGGTTCGCTCACGCCAACCCGGGTACGTGTGTCGCTACGACGAATACGACGGCTGAATTGCATTCACCCGGCATCGCGTTGCATCCGCCATGCAGCGATGAAGGCGTGGGGTTGAGGCCGATTCACCAACTTGATTGGCGGCTCGGGTGGAACTTTGCCCGCCCCGGAAACGGTGACCCAACGGCGCTGATTCATGGCCATCCGTGGATTCACCCGAGAATTCGCCCAGTCTCGTGCCCTGAATCGTGCTCGTGCTCAGCGAAGCGGTGCTCGTGCTCGTGCTCGCCGAAACACAGCCCACGCATGATTCCCTCCGCGGCAGGCCGCATCCTGATTTGCGGCTCGGGTGGAACCTCGCCCTCCCCAGCAGAACGCCCTCACCAGTACAACGCCGTCCCGGGAATTCCATCCTCCTTTGAACACCGTCGCACCGGCAATTTTCGCCTGACACTGAC
>CAIYBH010000341.1 GCA_903924405.1 uncultured Planctomycetaceae bacterium
TGAACCAACAGGCTCGTAATGTTCGCCTTCGCACGTCGGGTAAGAGTTTCCTGAAACGTGGGAAACCTGCTGACCTGAGCCTTCCGCAGGTGTGCGGGCTGGCGGTCGAAGAGGCGGTTGAGTTCTTTGAATCGCTGGTGCTGGATCCGGTGCAGCAGTTCATTGCCGACGAAGCGCTGAAGGAAATCCGCGGGCGGCTTGGATTTCTGATGCAGTGCGGCCTGAATTATCTGAGTCTCGATCGTACGGCCCCGACACTCTCCGGCGGTGAATCACAGCGTATCCGCCTTGCGGGTCAGATCGGCTGCGGTTTGGTGGGAGTCGTCTACATCCTGGATGAGCCTTCGATCGGTCTGCACCCGCGCGACAACACCATGCTCCTGGAGAGTCTGCAGCGGCTCAGGGACCAGGGCAATACTGTGATCGTCGTGGAGCATGACGAGGAAACGATGCGTGCGGCAGATCATATCGTCGATTTTGGCCCGGGGCCCGGCATTCTCGGCGGTGAAGTTGTGGTCGAAGGCAGTGTGGATGACGTCCTGAAGGCCGAACGCAGTCTGACGGGACAGTTTCTGTCCGGGCGTCAGACCATTGCAATTCCGCAGCAGCGACGAGCCCCGGACCGCGGTCAGCTGGTGGTTCACAACGCCACGCACAACAATCTGAAGGATGTCACAGCCGAATTTCCTCTCGGGCGACTGATCAGTGTGACAGGTGTCAGTGGTTCCGGAAAAAGTTCGCTGGTCAATGACATTCTCTGGCAGGTCGTCAATCGGGACGTCAACGGTGGCAATGGCGAACCCGGACGACACGCGCGCATCGAAGGTCTGGAACTGATCGACAAGGCCATCGACATCGATCAGTCACCGATCGGTCGGACTCCGCGTTCCAACCCCGCGACCTACGTCAAGGTCTTCGACGAAATCCGCAAGTTATTCACACAGATGCCTCAGGCCAAACTGCGAGGCTATAAGGAAGGGCGTTTCAGCTTCAACGTGGAAGGCGGTCGCTGTGAGGCCTGTGAAGGGCACGGTGCCACAAAGCTGGAAATGGATTTTCTGGCCGACATCTGGGTCCCCTGCACCGTGTGTGAAGGGCGACGCTTCAATCGCGAAACCCTGGAAGTCCGCTTTCGGGACCGCAGCATTGCCGACGTGCTCAACCTCGAGATCCGTGACGCGCTGCAGCTGTTCGAAAGCTTTCCGAAAATCCGACAGATGCTGCAGACGCTGAGTGATGTGGGGCTGGACTATATGCAGCTTGGCCAGGCGTCTCCGACGCTTTCAGGGGGTGAAGCCCAACGCATCAAGCTGGCCCGCGAACTGGGAAAGCGTTCCACCGGAAAAACGCTGTATCTTCTCGACGAACCCACCACCGGACTGCACTTCGCGGATGTGAAAAAACTGATCGAAGTGCTGCAGGGATTTGTCGACTCCGGAAACACGGTGATCGTGATTGAACATAACCTCGACGTCATCAAAACCTCAGACTGGATCATCGACATCGGTCCGGAAGGCGGTTCAGGCGGCGGTCGAATTGTCGCCCAGGGGACGCCGGAGCAGGTGGCGGCCTGCGATGCGTCGCACACCGGGCGAGCACTCCGCACCATTCTTCCGGGCTTCAAACGCCGACAGGTCTCTACAGCAAAGCGAAAAACAAAAGTCGCCTCAGACCCGTTCGTGCAGCATCGCACCATTCGGATTTCCGGCGCTGGGCAGCACAACCTGCAGAAGCTGGATCTGGAGGTGCCTCGCGAAACACTCAGCGTCTTCTGCGGACCGAGTGGCAGTGGGAAGACGTCCCTCGCCATGGACACCCTGTATGCCGAAGGTCAGCGCCGGTACGTCGAAAGCCTGTCGTCCTACGCCCGACAGTTCCTTGGCCAGATGCCCAAGCCCAAAGTCGAGAGCATTCAGGGGCTCAGTCCGGCGATTGCCATTGAACAAAAGACCGTCGGAGCCACACCGCGTTCCACCGTGGGCACAGTGACGGAAATCTATGACTATCTGCGAGTCCTCTACGCTCGGCTGGGAGAAATCTACTGTCCGGACTGTCAGCTTCCGGCGGTCAGGCAGACAACCGATCAGATCGTGGACTCCATCCTGCAGCACCCGCCCGGGACCAAACTGCTGTTGCTGGCGCCGCTCGAAATCGACCGGACGACCGCGTTTTCCAAGGTGTGGGAGCGACTGCGGTCACAGGGATTCGCGCGCGTCCGCATCGACGGAGTGACGCGCGGGCTGGATGAAATCCCGGAGATGGACCATCGGCGACGCCACGACGTGGCTGTGGTCATCGACCGTATCAGTGTGGATCCCCGACAGCGCACACGTCTGGCGGACTCGGTGGAATCCGCGCTGGACTTCGGCAAGGGCGTCCTCCAAACGGCCCTCGCCGACAGCACTCGGGAAGAATCACAATGGAAAGTGCAGCGATTCAGTCTGCACCTGTCCTGCGGGTCCTGCCAGCGATCGTTCGAAATCCAGGCCCCGCAGAAGTTTTCCTTCAACAGCCCCCTTGGCTGGTGCCCGGGCTGCGAAGGGTTGGGGAAGGAATTCGGAGCCAATCAGGCACTGCTGGTCACCAGTCCGGAACGCTCCCTGCTGGAAGGCGCGATCGGGGCGTGGCCGGATCCGGCGACAAACCCGCCTTTTCGAATGCTGCTGGAAGCGCTGGCGGAAACCTTCGAGCTGCCACTGGACCAGCCGTGGTATCTGTTGACGCCTCAGCAGCAGCGACTGGTGCTTTACGGAGACGACACACGCTGGGTGGAGATTTCCCGGGAACGCCAGCAGGCCAGTCGGCTTCCCGGGCAGTCGGCAGAAACCGCTCCGTTCCGATTTCAGTACCGCGGCCTGTATCCGGCCATCGAAAATGCCTCACGCCTTTCCTTTGAGCATCGTCATTCGCTGCTGTCCATGGCCGGGGAACGCGACTGTTCGATCTGCAGCGGTACGCGTCTTGGCAGTGAAGCCGCAGCAGTGCGCCTGCGACAGGTGACTCTGCCGCAATTGTGCCGCATGCCCCTGTCCGGCGCATTGCAGTTTCTGCAGGGTCTGAAGCCGAATCGAGCCGAAAAGAAGATTGCCGGTGACCTGCTGCATGAAGCCACTCACCGGTTGACCTTCCTTGTTGACGTCGGACTGGACTACCTGACACTGGATCGCCCGATGCCCACGCTGTCCGGTGGCGAATCCCAGCGGATTCGCCTTGCGGGACAGGCCGGTCGATCGCTGACTGGTGTTCTTTACGTGCTGGACGAACCCACAATCGGCCTGCATCCGCGCGACAACGGGCGTCTGATCGCGGCACTCAAGCGACTTCGTGATCTGGGCAACACGGTGTTGCTGGTCGAGCACGATCGGGAGGTGCTGGATGCTGCCGATCGACTGTACGACTTCGGACCAGGGGCCGGTCGTCTGGGTGGAACCATTGTCGCTCAGGGAACGCCCGAAGAAGTCAAACATTCCGCCCAGTCGCTCACCGGGGCTTATCTCAGCGGGACACGCGCCATTCCGATCCCTGCGCAGCGACGGGTGAACTGGGGAACCACTCCGGAACTGGAACGCTGCATCCTGCGAACGGCCGTGGGCGCTCCAGCCCCCAGTCCGGCGACCTCAACCACACCCGCGAAACCGGGACGTGGGCGTCGTGCCGCTGCAAAAACGGTCGCCGCTACACCCGACGCAGCAGTCACCACTGCCGAGTCCAGTCGACCGGCCGAACTGCTGGAACTGCTGGGAGCAGCCCAGCACAATCTAAGGAATGTGGACCTGCGCATTCCGCTGCGTACCCTGAC
This sequence comes from uncultured Planctomycetaceae bacterium, assembly GCA_903924405.1. Classification (GTDB taxonomy): domain Bacteria; phylum Planctomycetota; class Planctomycetia; order Planctomycetales; family Planctomycetaceae; genus SXXK01. Next base: position 3,800 of record CAIYBH010000341.1, read on the forward strand.
ATGCATTACCGGTGTCAGCGGTTCCGGAAAAAGCAGCCTGATGATGAACACGCTGGCCCCGGCGGTCGCGCGTCGCCTGAACCTGACCACAGAAGCTCCGGGAGTCTTCCGGGAATTGCATGGGGTACAGCATCTGAGCAAAATCATCATCGTTGATCAGAATCCGATCGGAACAACGCCGGCCTCCAACCCCGCAACCTATGTGGGAGTCTTTGACGAGATTCGGGAATTGTTCTGTCGGATGCCGGAAGCCAAAGTCCGCGGTTATCGTCCGGGGCGTTTCAGCTTCAACCGCGCTGGTGGGCGTTGTGAAGACTGCGAAGGCATGGGGCAGAAGAAGATCGAGATGCATTTTCTTCCCGACGTCTGGGTAGAGTGCCCCACGTGCCGAGGGCGACGCTTCAATGCCGAGACACTGACCGTCAAATTCAATGACTGCAGCATTGCGGACGTCCTTGAGATGTCCATCACCAAAGCCCTGGAACTGTTTTCCAGCCTGCCGAAAATCCGCACTCCGTTGGCGACTCTGGATGCGATTGGACTCGGTTACCTCACGCTGGGTCAGTCTGCCCCCACACTCAGCGGTGGTGAAGCTCAGCGCATCAAACTGGCCGCGGAATTGTGCCGCCCCAATCACGGTCGCACGCTGTACCTGCTGGACGAACCCACAACCGGCCTGCACTTCGACGATATTCTCAAGCTGCTCAGCGTGCTGAACAGCCTCGTGGAACAGGGGAACTCGGTCGTTGTGATCGAGCACAATCTGGACGTCATCAAAACGGCGGACTGGATCATTGATCTCGGGCCGGAAGCCGGGGCTGGCGGCGGGCAGATCGTCGTCGAGGGAACACCGGAAGATGTCGTTGCCTGGGCCGCACGTGCTCACACGACCGGCGATGAAACCGTGAAAGCAAAAGCTGAGTCGAAGGGACGCAGTAACCGCGAATCCAGTCAGTCCGCACCACTGCGGTCCTGGACAGGAGAATTGCTGGCCGACGTTCTGCGGGAATCAAGTGTGGGAGAAATCCGCGCGTTCAGTCCTCATGAACTGGCACAGAAGCGAGAAGGCGACGTCACGGTCGAACAGATTGGTAAGTCGGCGAAATTACCATGGGAATCCAACGGCCGAAAATGGCACATCGAAGATCGGCTGGCTCACAACGGCCAGCCCTGTCGCTGGGAAGGTGCCGCGCTGGCGGCGGTCCTTGAGCAGCTCAGCGAATCGAAGGACATCGCACCTGTGAACTGGAATGACCGCTCGACGGTCGAAGTCAAGGCGACCAGAGGCCTCGGTTGGTTCCTGCATGCCCGCACGGCGACCGAATGGCTGCTCACACTGTGTTTCCGCGTGAAGAAGGACACCTTCACCACAGAAGGCCTGGATGCACAGCTCGGGCTGCGACCACTGGACGAAATGAAGGAGATCCCGGTTTACGGGCGCGAGCCCCGCGTGAAAGCCCGCAACCTCAAGACAGCGTGGCAGGAAGTGACCATTCGCATCTGGAATCGTGAGGAAGTCGCGACACCCGCATTTCGCAACTTCCTGAAAACGGCCCTCAACTCGTACCTGACCCTCAGTCAGGCCGAATCGGCCAATCCCGAGGACCTGATGCCCTGGAAAAAGCTGGATCGCAAGTGGCATCTGCTTCGTCGCGGATTGCCGGGCAATGGTCGGATTCCCTGGGAATTCGGACTGATCGAAAGTCTGCTTCCCAAAGTAGAACAGGCCTTTCAGGGTTATCAGACGGATTACCAGATCAAGAGCAAGATCAACTGGACTCGGGAGTCGGACGATCGCCTGCTGGCCGAACTGCACACGAAACGCAGCGATGGCGTGGACCTCTGCGTGTACACACGTCCCGGAGAAGTAACCGTGGGTGCGATTGCGGAACTGGGCGAATCCCGGGAGATTTCCGTGGTGCGTGGTGCGGCCTGTGTCAGAATCCGCTTCACGTCAGAAAAACAGGTCCAGTCCGCGGGCCTTGATGAGTTCCTGAAAGGTGTCACATCGAGGCTGGCCGACTAAGCCTCCGTTCAGAGCGGTTGAGGAAGGCAGCAGAAACATCTGCCGCAGGTGGGACAGTGACAGGGATGTCGCCATACCACCTGAAAATGCTGTGACAATCTCAGCAGATAAACGGGTGCAGGCATCGCACGTATGAATATCCAACACCTTATCAGGGAACTTGAACCATTCCCCGTACTTCATGCGCGGACCCTGCATGTTATCGGCCATCTCCCGGGGGAGGTGCTACAGGACTTTCTGGGCGATGTTCGATTTCAGGTGACTATTGACAATTACCGGCCCGGGGAGGGCTGGACGCTCTGGATGCCGACGCCCGGCCCGCCTGGCGAAGGCAGCCGCTGCGTCGTGCTGCGTCCGCGGCTGAATCATTGCCATGAGCAGTTTGCGTACTGGGTCATTGCGCATGAATTTGCCCATGCCTTTCTGCGAAATGGTCCGTGGGGCGAGATTCTGGACGTGGAAGAAGCCGCGGATGCGCTCGCAGCGACCTGGGGTTTTGTGCGGCCGGCGCTGAATCCGGGTGACTTTTCCAATCCCTCCTGATTCGCCTGCAGAATTTTTCTGCCCTTCATGTGGCCTTCAGGTTGGTGCGTTAGAATGTCCAGCACCCAGAAAAAATGGGACTGGCTCCGAGCCGAAAAACCAGAAAGCACACGAACTTATCGAAATCGCTCGGTGCCTGTCCCACTTTTTTCACCACCCCAACGTCACTCAAAAAATGGGACTGGCTCCGAGCCGAAAAACCAGAAAGCAAA
>CAIYBH010000342.1 GCA_903924405.1 uncultured Planctomycetaceae bacterium
AGGATTTCGCTGGCATAGAGGTTACCAATTCCGGCGACGACGGCCTGATCCAGCAGGACCACCTTGATGGCTCGACTGGTCTCTTTGAGATGGAGGGCCCAGAGGTCCGGCGTCATTTCGAGGGCATCGGGGCCCAGACGCTGCCTGCGTGACTGCATTTCGGCGGGGGTGAGGAGCGAGACGGTTCCGAGCCCGCGGCGGTCCCAGAACAGCAGTTGGTCAGCCTGCTGGTCATTGGCGGGAAACGTCACACGGACTCGCAGATGGGTGTCCGAGGGAGGATTGGTGACGAGGAGCAGTCCCGTCATGCGGGGCTCAACGATGATCACGGAACCGGATTGCAGTTCCAGCAGGACACGTTTTCCGAGACGTCCGACGCGGGCAAGGGTTTGGCCGATGAGAGTTTTGAACAATTCGCGACTGGGGGAGACGGGAATGGGTTTCCTTGGACAGGGAGTGAATTCGAGTTGCTGGATCACGCGGTTCTCGCAGTGTGGCCGAATACCGCGGACCATGGTTTCGACTTCGGGTAATTCGGGCATAGCGGTTGACTGCTCTGAACGTGGTGAAACGCGGGAAAACTGGGAGAGACTTGTGGTGTCTGGAGGCGTACCGACGTCAGGGTGACGACGCGGGACGCCGCGTGGTGCTGGCCGATGGGGCCGCAAGGCGCTGATCGAGGTCAGGTGGCCTGTTTCTGCCGTATTATTGCGACGAATTCAGTGGGGCGCCTGTGATTTCAGAACGATTTTGGCGAGCGTGGAGACGTGAGCGGGGGCTGAGTGATACGGATCACGGCTCGGATTGCACGGAATACTCGTTCTGACCGGAAATATCCGAGTTCCGGGGATAATCGCTGCCTTGTGGAATTCGTGGAATCTTCTTGACGCTGAGCGAAAACGCGACGATGCTAGAAGAAGAGAATTCTGCCGTAGCAAGAGCAACGGGCTGGCGTTATCCCCTGTTGTGTCGAATGGCAGTGCCTGTTTCGGGAACTTCGTGAGGTGTTGTCGATGCCACTTTCTTCCAAACCTGTGTCTGGTCTGCGCCTCCGCTGGTCTCGACTTTTACAGCGCGGTGTTCTCGTGGCCTGTGTGGCTGCGTCGTCCGGGGCGACGGTGATTGGTGGAGAAAATGAGCAGGGCGCGACATTGCCACCGGTGATGCAGTCGTCGAAGTTGCGACTGGAAGCCCGGTTGGCGGCTGAGCAGGGAGATTTTGTGCAGGCGGCGGCGGCCCTGGAGCAGGCCGCACTGGTGGTGGGGGACCGTGAGACGGCGTCACGTGTGTCTGCGGACCGCGAGAAGCTGGAAGCCAACGGGGGCTCCATGGCTGACTTTTCGTCGCTGATGACATTGATCATGGAGCAGACGTCGCCACCGGCCGAGTGGATTATGCAGGGGGATGAGACCGGCAGCATGACTCCTTATATGCAGGGGGTCTTTGTGGGTGCACCGGCGTTGGCGGGTGCCATGCTGATGACTCTGGACAATTCGCGACTGAACACAGCCTTCGAGCTGGCGCGGACGGCCAACGGCAATCGGGACGTGCACCAGACGGCGGATCTGCGGCTGGTTTCGCTGCCGCGGCTGGAGAAGCACATTGCGGCCCTGCAGGCAGCGGGTGAGCCGATTCCTGCGGATGTGTCGGTCCTGGCTGGGCTGACGGAAGTGGAATTCCTGTTTGTGTTCCCGGAGACCGGGGACGTGGTGATTGGTGGCCCGGCGGGCAACTGGACCGAGGACGCTCAGGGGCGTTCGGTGAATGTGGATTCTCAGCGACCGACTCTGCAGCTGGATGACCTGGTCACACTGAGCCGCACATTTTCCGGTGGAGGCCGGGGCTTTTTCATGTGCACGATTGATCCGAAAGCGGACCAGGTGCGAGCCGTGAAGGAGTTTGCCGCGAAGACTCAATTGACCGCCGGCAACGTGCGTCAGGTGACCGAGAAACTGGAGCAGATGCTGGGGCTGCAGAACGTCACGGTTCAGGGAGTTCCGGCGGATTCGCGCGTGGCCAGTGTGATCGTGGATGCCGACTATCAGATGAAGCTGATCGGGATCGGCCGTCGCGAAGGCGCCGAGGGCATGAAAAGTTACTTTGAGCTGGCAGGTCGTGCTGAGCGATCGGGATCGGCCATGGATGCGTTGCGATGGTGGATGACGGTGGGCTACGACGCGATTCACGTCTCGCCTGATCGCAAGGCCTTTGAATTCACAGGTCGATCGATTCGGTGTCAGTCAGAAAACCAGTTGGTGGAAAATGACGGGACCCGTCGTGCGACCGGGAAAGCCGACTCCGCGAATGCCGAGTTTGCGCGGTTGTTCACCGAGAACCTGCCGGAGCTGGCCGAAAAGGACGCGGTGTTCGCCGACCTGCAGAATATCTTTGACATGGCCCTGGCCACAGCGATTGTGAATTCACTGGACCTGCAGCGACAGGCTGGCTGGAAGCCGGAAGTCTTCACCGCTGGCAGCCAGTTTGAAACGCAGTCTGTCGAGGTTCCGCAGGAACTGATGACTGCAGCAAACAGCCGCGTGTACCGAGGTGGCAGTATTGTGGTGCAGGTCGCCGGTGGTATTCGGGTGGACCTGCGGGATGTGGTCAGCAACCCGGCCAGCTTTGAGGTGACACCGGAAATGTCCAATCGGGCCCTGACAGCGGATCCGCGTGGACAGAGTGGTCGCTGGTGGTGGGACGCCGCTGTGCGATAAGCCGGCGGGGTGAGTGGAAAGTGAAGACATGATCAGAGGCGATGCCTGTGCAGGGCATCGCCTCTGTTCGTTCAGATCACGACGGCGGGCGAGTTGGTCTGCGATGATGAATGCTGGCCAGCAGGGAGATCGGGAGCGTTTTCCGTCTTGTTGTGGGGACGTGTTTGTTTGCTGGATGCGGTACCGAAAATCGAGGGAGCACGTTTCGACGGAGCGAAACGCGACTCTCTGGTGGTTGAGCACCGTTACGCCATCCCGGGGCTGGCCTGAGCGAGATGCTGCCGGATGAGTTCGCGTGTGGGGTGGTGAATGACGCCGTGTTCGGTGATCAGTGCCGTGATCAGTTCTGCGGGAGTCACATCGAAGGCCGGATTGTAGACGTCGACGCCGGATGGTGCGGTGGTTCTGCCGAAGCCGTCGGTGATTTCGCTGGCGGGACGTTGTTCGATGGGAATACCGGCACCGGAATCGAGGCTGAGATCAAACGTGCTGGAGGGAGCCGCGATGCAGAACGGAATGTTGTGGTGGCGTGCGAGGACGGCGACACTGTAGGTGCCGATCTTGTTGGCCGCATCTCCATTTGCTGCGATCCGATCTGCACCTGTGATCACCAGATCGACTCGGCCTTCCCGCATCACCTGCCCGGCCATATTGTCGCAGATGAGGGTCACGGGAATTGCTCGCTGCTGCAATTCCCATGCGGTCAGGCGGGCGCCCTGCAGGAGCGGGCGAGTTTCGTCGGCGAAGACGTGGATGGCTTTTCCGGCGGCGGCCGCGGCGAAGATGGGGGCGAGTGCGGTTCCATCGCCGGCAGTTGCCAGTCCGCCTGCGTTGCAGTGTGTGAGCAGTGACATGCCGGAACGCAGCAGTTCATTTCCGTGACGGCCGATGGCGAGGCACATGTCCTTATCTTCCTGATCGATGCAGCGGGCCTGTTCCAGCAGTTGATCGTGGAGAAATGTGGCGGGGTGTGTTGAGGGCATGGCGTCGCAGCTGGTCTGCATGCGATTCAGCGCCCAGAAGAGATTGACCGCGGTGGGGCGACTGGTGGCAAGGTACTGGCAGACATCGCGGACGGCGTCGCGAAATTTCTGAGGCGAAGCATCGCGAAATTGTTGGGTTCCCGTGACGACGCCGTAGGCCGCTGCCACTCCGATGGCCGGTGCCCCGCGGACCCGCAGCGAGCGGATGGCTTCCCACAGCTGTTCCTGGGTTTGGCAGCTGATTTCTTCGTAACGACCGGGCAGCAGTGTCTGATCGATCAGCAGCAGGTTTCCCGTGGCGGCGTCACCCAGCCAGCGAAGAGTTTGATACAGTGCCATGTGGGCGGGCTTTCCGGATAAGCAGTCGCACGGGTGAAGGGAATTGAAGGAAGAAGGCGTTGGTTTTGGCAGTTGCCACGGTGAAGGGATGCACGCATGGTGTTTCAGGAAAAGCGATGGCGTGAGAGAAATCCCACGGGGAGCGGTGTCTGCCCGGAGTGTATCAGATCGGCGGCGGCCTGGGCGAGGACGGGTGTGAACTTAAACCCGTGACCGGAAAAGCCTGCAGCGACCACCATTGGCCAGTCCGGGTGACGATCGAACAGGAAGTGCCCATCGGGGCTCATGGAATACAGGCAGACGGCGGCTGAGGATTCGTGCGGCTGCAGACCACGAAGATGGTTGCGGACGAACGCGGCGACGGGCTGGCGGTCGTGATCTGTGACCATTCGTGAGACAGCGTCGGGATGCTCCACAGAATCTCCACCGGAATGTTCGCCGACCTTGACGCGAGCACCATCAACAGCGGGCAGTCCATAGAACTGACCGTGCGGCAGATCCACGAGAAAGATGGGTGAGTTCCACGCGTTGGGAGGTGAAGATTGCTGCAGGGGGTACCAGTGCAGAGTTTTCCGGCGGACGGTGATCAGCGGGGCATACTCGGGCAGCAATTGGCTGGTCCATGGCCCGAGCGTGACGACGGCAGCTGCGGCTGAGTAGCGCCCGTGTGTCGTCGTGACTTCGACGGACGAAGCGTCACCGGAAATTTTCAGCACGGTTTCCTGCGTGTGAAGCTGGGCACCGGACTGAATGGCCAGTTGAAGCATGGACTGAACGCAGCGTTCAACGAACAGATAGCCGGCTGAGGATTCGACTGTGACGTCATGATCTTCGGGCAGGTGCAGGACCGGATATCGGTGACAGGCTTCTGTTGCGGAGAGGTTTTCGATCGGAAG
>CAIYBH010000343.1 GCA_903924405.1 uncultured Planctomycetaceae bacterium
CCCTTACCACTGACAATCAGCTCCAGGGCTCGCCGCATCGCCACCGGAACCCCGAATCGCAGCCACGGATCCCGAAGCAAACCCCGCTCAGCACACTCCATCGCAAACGCAATCGTTCCCCCGGCACTGATCGTGTCCATTCCCATGGCGTCACAATACTGCGAACTCTGCAGCACACTTTCGCTGGCGGAGATTCCGCACAGTGGCCCAAGCGCAAACAGATTCTCATACTCCATGCGGACCGGCCTCGACCCGTCACTCAACTGATACAAATGCTCGCAACCAATCGTGCAGGCCACACAGGAGGACCGCATTTTCGCATACGTCGCGTCCATCTGTTCGGGCGAAATCGCTTCTGCACCTTCAAAACTGCCCTGCTGAAAATTTCGTGTGGGCAGTACATGCAGTCGATTGAAGGCCAACAGATTTGTGGCTGTCCCCAACTCCCGATACTTCGCCGTCGCCGGACCAAAGGAACGCGCCGATAAGTCCTTCGCGCGACGAATCAGTCCTTCAGGGTCCGCCCACGCAGTTCGCTGATCTCCCCGAACCAGAATGGCTTTCAGATTCTTCGAACCCAGCACAGCACCAGAACCACCACGCCCGGCATGCCGACCATCATGAGTCACCGTGGCATACAAAACTCCGGCCTCGCCCGCCGGACCGATCACCGCCGTCGCATACTCCGCTCCATACTCGTCCCGTAATCGCTGCTCCGTCTGCTGCGTCGTCAGGCCACGCAGTCCTGAGGCCGATTCCACTCGTATCCGGCCATTATCAATCACCAGCACTGACAGATCAGAACAACGACCTGTCAATAAAATTGCATCCACTCCACTGCGTTTCCCGGCAATCGCAAAACCACTGCTCGCCAGTGAATCGTTGATCCGCCCGGTCAGCGGACTGCGACATACCACCGCAAACTTCGCCGATGTGGTCAACGGACTGCCCACCAGCGGACTGAAGACAAAGACCAGCGACGAGTCCGCAGCGAGGGCTTCCCGCTCCGCGGCCCCCTCCCGCAACAACAACGCTGTCCCCAGTCCACTCCCTCCCGGAAACTGACGCAGAAACTCCTCGTCGAGGCATTCCCGCTGCGATCGTCCTGCCGTCAGGTCCACTCGCAACATCGCTCCATGACAGCCAAATATGGATCCCATCCCTCCCCCTCAACACTCTCTCGCCGCGCAGAAAAAAGGGTTCCCGACAACCGCAGTCGTCGAGAACCCCTGTTTTCATTCCACTGTCCGGTTCACTATGGATTGACCGGTGCGCTCTCCGTCTCCCGACCAAAGAACAGCACTTCCCGACCACCACCACCACCCGAGCCCGGATTCAGGATATAATCCGCATCCAGAGCCTTGGTGATCCGATCACGAGCCTGTGCAAGATGCGCTGCCGTGTACGGATCGTGCTTGTCAGCCGCAGCGGCCTGTGCCGCCTCGATCTTCTTCGAAATCTGACGCAACTGCTCGCTGGCCAGAGTCGAAATGGTCTTGCCGGCAGGCCCCTGAGACCGACCCGGCAACGTCAGATCGATCAGCCGCTCCAGATGCTCACGCTGCAGGTTGCGACGCAGACTGGAAATCAGCGGCTTGCGAGCCGTGTACTGACCTTCCGCCTTCACTTCCAGCTCCGTCCAGACCGTCGCAGACACCGTCGACAACATCTCCGGCAATGTCAGCGAATCCTGGTCCGCAGGGGTCCGGAACTCGTTGTCATACACTCGACGCAACGTCGTCGGGTTCATCAGGCTGGTCAACGCCGATGCCTGAATCCCCATAATCCGATCGTGAATTGGCCAGGTAGACTCTTCACTCATCGAACCGTTGTTGTCATACCACTTGTCCAGCCCCATCGCTGTGACCAGTTCAGGTGACAAACCGAAAGCTTCGTCCCGGAACGAATTCTGAAGCACGAAGTTCAAAGCCGCTCGCTGCGTCTCCGCCGGAACAACCTCAATCGGCTTGCGCCCGTTCGGGTCACCCTTCTTGTCACGATTGACATGCGCACCGCCAACCCAGTTCGACATCATCGAAATCGAACGCGTCTGCAGCGAAAGAATCATCTCGTAGCCATAACGGATGCGATCCCAGCTGTCGCCGTCCTTAATGAAGTCCGACAGCAGCTTGCCTCGATGATGATTCACCAGCTTCATCTGCTCATTCGCGAAGTCCAGCGGGTTCTTCGAGAAGTCGTAGCGTCGAGCCAGTGGGTCCGGACCACCAGTGTCCTCGTCCGTCGCATACACCAGCTCAGGCTCAGCAACACGTGCCAACACCGCTTTGGTATCGCCAAACGTGTAACCGTATTCAATCGCCCACATGTCGTACGGACCCACGCCCGTCATACAGTAGTCACCCTGAGTCGTTCCGGATTCCAGCCGCACGTTCGTGCCGATGTAGTCCATGACCGAACCGGCCAGCTGCTTCTTGCCCTTGACTTCATCACTGTTGATCTGAGCCAGTGTGAAGATGCTGGAAGCCTTGAAGTTATGACGCAGCCCCAGTGTGTGCCCCACTTCGTGTGCCACAAGGTGTGCCATCAATGGACCAACAAACGACTCCGGCATGCCGTCCAGCATCTGCTCTTTCGGAGCTTCGGGAGCCTTCTCGCCTGGTGCGGCAGCGGGTGCGTCCTGAGCAACCCCGGCCAGGATGTCAAATGTCATCCGCGCCAAAGCCACTTCCATCGACAGTCCGTCCGCCGCCAGACACAGACCATTCACCTGACTGGATCGGTTCAATCCGTCAAACTCGTCATCACCCATGATCTCCGAGTTGGCA
>CAIYBH010000344.1 GCA_903924405.1 uncultured Planctomycetaceae bacterium
AACCGCAAGGATGGTGCGACGTGGTACACGCTCACGGTGACCCGCCGCTATCGCGACGGGGAGCAGTGGAAGGATGCTCATTCTCTGAATGGACTCGCCGACATCGTCCTGGCCCGGGAGGCTCTGAAGCTGGCGGCTGAATTCATCCGCTCACGAACGACCACCGAACCAGCCGCAGAGGACGAATGGCAGCCATAGCAGGAGAAGACTTCAACGGCTTCCGGAACTACGAGACATGGACGGTGACGCTCTGGCTCGGCAACGAGCGGAGCAGCTACGAGCGATGGAAGGAGGAGGCCCGGCGACTCTGGGACGAAGCCGGCCAGGACTCTGAAGTGATCGCGGAGCGATGGAGCCGAGAAGAAAAAACGGAACTCGACCTGAGCAGCAGCATTGCGGAGGCTGTGAAGGAAATAGTGGAGGACGTGCGGGAAGGAATGTTGCGAGACCTGCTGAATGCGGCACTGGCCGTGGTGGCATGGCATGAAGTCGCAGAGCATTTCCTCGCGGATATGCCTGAGTTCAACAGCAAAAAGCAAAGATGAAGGAAGACAAAATGAAAGAAGAGCAAACCAACATTGTGTTCGCGTACAGCAGAGCGCAGGCCATCGAGGATGGCGTGCTGATCGATGCGGGGGAAATGGCGAAGGAGGCGGGCTTCCGTTACTCGGTCGCACTGACCGCCGCCGCGTGGGGGCTGTGCGTGGAAGTGCCGGAAGCCTGCCCCTGGCAGGATGAACGGGGCAGACTGTGGGACGTGCTGAACGTGCTGCGGGTCAGCAGCCGCAATCGAAGCAGCTCCGAAGTTGAGTTTTCGGTGCTGGTGCAGAATGACGCAGCCGGGCCGCAACTGGTCACGCTGCAGGCCGTTTGCGGGCCGGGCGATGACCTCGAGCCGGTCATCACTGTAATGCTGCCCGGCGAAGACTAGGGCCCGGGTGACTGGGCCAACAATCCAGCGGTCCCCCCTTGTGGGGGGCTTCTGGATTCCCGGGATTTCGCTTTGCGAAATCCCAAAATGGTGGACCCGCCCTTGGCGATTCCACCACTGAACGCCCAGGGTCGGGGCTGTCTTCGAACGGTCTGCGATTATGGGCTTGCAAGATTAACCACACCATGTCACGGCGGTGTGCACATGTGGGCTTAAAACAGGCCCCAAACGACGCATTTCAGCGGATCCTTCTCTGTCCACAATTTGTATACAGGCGTAGACAATGAAATCGAGCTCGGAACCGGTTTCCCTGCGGCTCTCAGCTGCTGTGCTGGCGCAGATCGATGCTCGGCGGGAACCATTCGGAATCTCGCGCGGTGAGTGGGTGCGCGGCGTTGTGATGCAGTCGCTGAATGGTGGCGACAGCGCCGCTGTCTCTGCACAACTCGACGGACTGGCTGCCGCAGTGCAGGACATCCAGAGGGCGGCCGACGGAGGCCGCAAGGACCTCGCTCGCCTGCTGTTCCTGCTGCTGACGGAACTGAGTGATATGGGAGCTCACGACGCGAAGCAACTCGTCGTCAGCCGATTCCTCACCACGAAGCGGGAGTCAGAATGATGGTGGCGACGATCCTGGCACTTGGCGGGTTCGGGAAGACGGGCAGTGTCTCCGGAATTGCGGGCTACTTCACCGGCGACTGCGCGGTCGGCTACTACGTCGAAGGCGGGCAGCGGCCCGGTGAGTGGTTTGGTGACGGAGCTCGGGCACTGGGCCTGAACGGAACCGTCGATCGCAAACAGTTTGAGAACCTGCTGGCCGGCCGGTCACCGGACGGTCACCGGATGCTGACGCAGTCGAAGGCGAAGCAGAAACAGTTTCGGGAACGGGTGGTGGTTGACGATCGCAGTCCACTGGATCCGACGACGCGAGCGGACAGCAAGCATAAGCGGCGGCTGCACAATCCCGGATATGACCTGACACTGTCGGTGCCGAAGTCCGTGTCGGTGTGGTGGGCACTGGCCGACCGTGACACGCAGAAGAAAATCGACGGGGTCATCGACGAGGCCGCGAAGCGAACACTGGCATGGATTGAGTCGGATCTGCAGCTGGGCAGGCGAGGTCTGGGCGGTCGGGAGGAGGAGCGCGCCGGTCTCGTCATCGGAATGTTCTCCCATTTCGACAATCGAAATGGAGATCCGCAGCGGCACATTCACTGCACAATTCTGACTCCCTGCCTGCGGAAGGATGGGACGTGGGCCAGCATCAACGGAGCGAAGCTTCGGGACTGGACTCGGACTCTGGGCCCTATGTTTCGGTGTGAACTGGCGACGCTGCTGCAGGAGCGATTCGGAGTTCGTATCGGCATGCAGTCGGCCGAGGGGCAACGCTCAAAGTGGTTCGAGCTGCAGGACGTTCCTCCGGATCTGGTCCGTCACTGGTCCTCCCGACGTGAAGAGATTCTGCAGCAGTTGAAGGACAGTGGTCTTGACCCAAAGAACACATCGGCCGCAGCACGGACCCGGGCAAATCTGGAAAGTCGAGCGGCCAAGAATGATCACAGGCCCTTGCAGGAGCGGCGTGAAGAGTGGCGTCAGACAGCGAAGGGCCTGGGGTATCCATCACTGAGCGTGCGGGACCGGCAGGAATTCCGACCGCGGGCGTTGACGAACGGTGAATTCACTGAACTCGTCCGGCAGTCAGCCGCGCGTTTGCATGAGCAGACTTCCACATTCACTTACCGCGATCTGCTGAAGGAGGTCTGCGAAGCCAGTGAATGCCGGGGCGTCACAGCGAAGGT
>CAIYBH010000345.1 GCA_903924405.1 uncultured Planctomycetaceae bacterium
CTGACCCGGCCCGAAGGGTGCTCCGCACTATTGGTTCCTGACCCCTTTTCTGACGCCCAGGAACCAATAGCCAAATGGCCCGAAGGGTGCTCCGCACTATTGGTTCCTGACCCCTTTTTCTGCCCCCGCTCCTTTTATGCCCCGGTCAGGATCTGCCAGCATTTCCAAAGTGCCCGCGGATGGTGAAAGAAACTCTTCCAGAGATTGCCCTTCAGGCTGACTGATCGCCGTCCGTCACGATGCAGATAGCCGAACCATTCCCCATGCTCACTGTCCCCGAAGTGGCGAAAGGCCCAGTTAAACAAACGACAGTGCCATTCCAGAAAATGCGAGGCTCCGGTCAGCTTCCATGCCAGCAATGTGCCAATCAGTGCCTCGTCGTGCGGCCACCAGAATTTCATGTCGTGCCAGTACTCCTGCACCGGCTTGCCGTACACGTCCCGGAAGTAAAACAGGCCGCCAAACTCCTCGTCCCAGCCACGCTCCCACATCCCTTCCAGCATGGCACTTCCCAGCCGAATCAGTCGCTCGTCCCCGCGATATTGGCCCTCCTCCAGAATAAACCAGGCGCCTTCAATCGCATGGCCGGGGTTCAGCATGCGACCGTCAAAATGATCCGAAATCTCGCCCTGCGGAGTGACACTTTCCATGACACACCGCAACTCCGGTTTGTAAAACAGTGTTTCAATGTCACAAATGCTGCGGTCAATCCACGCCGTTAACTCCGGCCGCTCGCCCAGTTGCCGCCGTAACTCCTGCGCTGTGACAATCGTGATCATTCGCGGCGCCAAACCAATCAACGGCCGCGTCTCTGTGAACTTCGCCGGCGTTCGCCCCGGCTGAAAATTCATTTCCGTAAACAATCGGAACAGGTCCATGGCCAGAACACCCGCATCAGCCTGCCCGGTCGCACCAAAATACGCCGCATTGGCGATCGCTGCAAACGCCTCACTGTAGGCGTAACGCCGCCGGCGAATGGGTCGCCCGTCCTGAGTCACATGGAAGAACATGCGTGCCGCCGTCCCCAGTCCTTCTTCCGCGGCCGCACTTCGATCAAAACAATGACGCTGCAGAAACTCCAGTCCGGAGATGGCCCACTGCAGCCAGTCCGCCCGCCGCGGATCACCATGCAGCTGCGGTGTCTGCCACAGAGTCAGCAGCATCCACGTCATCCGTCCCTGCGCCCAAACCGATTTGTCCGTGTCGACAATCGTCCCGTCCCGATCCAGACAGTGCAGAAATCCCCCGTGCTGCACGTCAACACTGCGAGGAAACCAGAAGGGAAGACAGTCGTCAAGCAACAAGGCTCTGTAGCGGTCCGCCAGCGATCGCCCCGCATCTGCCATGACCGCTTCGGCACTGATCTCACTGAATTCTGTCATCCCCTTGCTCCCTGCCCCCGTGCCTACCGATTCACCCCAGCGTTCGATGCCCCCGCAACAGCGCTCCCGATGTTCTCCGACTTCGCGTCGCCACCCTGTCGCGGCTCACGCATCGTCCACGTCAGCACAGCCCCTGTCCCGACAATCACAGAAACCAGCAGGAAGGGCATCCGGTAACCAAACACATCGACAATCCCGCCAATCAACGGCGAACACAGAAACGGAATCGCCATGCACAGATTCAAGGTGCTGATGTATTCCGGATGCCGTTCCCGATTCACAATCTCAATCGCATAGTTCACCTGCATCCGCAAGGTCACCGGGACCAGACCAATCCAGAAAAATGTGATCCAGAACCAGTGACTTGGCGCGTGTTCCGCCAGCACAATCGCCAGCACCGGAGCCACAGCCGCGCACGGGAGCAACAGTCGCAGTGCCGATCGAGTCCCAAAGCGGTCGGACAGAAATCCGGAGGCGAGGCTGAAACACACCGCACCAATGTGCTGCGCAATCACCCAGTGCATCAGCACATCACGATCTTTGCCCGCCCCCGCCAGTCCAATCGCCTGATAGTGCGGAAAAATGGTCTGCGAAAAAATAAACAACACCGCGACCACACACAACCGGCGCAGCGTGGCGTCCTGCCGCAGCAACGCCCACGTCGTCGACAATGCCCGACCGGCACGCACCCCGGTCTGCGGCGTCTGGTCCGGACGCTCGCGCAACAATCGCGACGAGACCCCGGCCAGCATCATCACCACGCCCACAAACAGAAAAATCGACTGAAACGGCGCCTGCCCGGCCTGCTGCAGCCAGCGACTTAACAACAGCAACGCCAAGGTGACTGCAGCCGTGGTCCCCACCGTGCTGGCCGTTGCCTGCAACCGCCCACGCTGATTCGCCACAATCAACTTGCCCAGCACCGTGCTGGCGGTCATCTCATTAATGCCGTGCAGGCAGAAGAAAATGACGTAGGCCAGCAGAAATACCGCAGCGAACCATGCCGGTAACTGAGCCTGCGCGTACCAGACACTGGCTCCCAGAAACAAAAACGGAGCCCCCATCAGAAATGTCGTACGACTCAGCCACACCGATTTACGCGGCGCTGCAGAAAGCTGCGATGCCAGCAGCAAAGGAGCCAGCGATTGCCCCGTACGATTCAACAGCGGCAACGCACCACGGATCAGGCCGCTTTCGGAAATCGTGTCGAGAAACGCCGGCATGATGACGCTCTCGGTCTTGAAGATCCACGCCACGCGAAACAACGACTGATGAACCAGCAGGGCATAGCGATTCCACGCTGCCTCAGATTGGTCCACCGCAGGCTTGACGTCTGACGCGCTGTTCACAGAAGCTCTTCAATTCTGAATGTCAGGCCACCACGCCATTCGTTCCCCACTCGGCGCCAGGCGCGCGGACACAACCGTCCACACGCGCCGTGACACTCCAACACTCACAGCCACCACGACCAGATCTCCGGACGTCAGCCGATGTCAGCCAGAGTCCATTCGCCGTTGATGCGACGCCAGACACCGCCCGGATTGCGATCCTGCAACACCGCCGGCAACCGATGCTGACGCACCGCATCGTAGGACTGCAACATCCCGAACCGCGTGACCGAAGCCGGAACACCAACCGCCGTGAACCCCGGATGCCCCGTGGCCGGAAACGGACCACCATGGTTCATCGAGGACACAACGGCCACTCCCGTCGGCATCTTGTCGTTCAACAACCGCCCCACACGGGTCCGCAGAACCTTCTCGATCAGCGTGTAGTCCGTATCGTCACTGCCCTGAGTATCCGTGTAGATGGAACCTGTCAGGTTGCCTTCCAGATGCTCCGCGATTTCCAGCATCTGAGCTGTGGATTCGGCGTGAATAAACAGTGACCCGTTGCCAAAGGCTTCCGTCTGAAAGGCCAGTGGATTGGTCAGAAACTGTCGGCCAGAGACCTTCATCAGGGTGTTCTCACAACAAACCCCCTTGCCTCCTCCCGCTGCGCCACCCGTAACCAGTGTTGCACCGGCGGCCACAATCGTCCCCACCGCCTTCAGAAAACTACTGCGAACACCTTCCGCCAGCATGGTGCTCACAGGAGCCGCACGGACTTTCTCGGCCACCAGACTGGTAAAGGCGTCGCCAACTTCTCCGGCCGGCACAACCACCAACCCCGGGTTCGTGCAGAATTGCCCCGCCCCCAGCAAACAACTGCCGGTGAATTCGTCAGCAATCTTCTCCAACCGCTCACGCAACGCTCCCGGCAGCATGAACACCGGGTTGATACTGGATAACTCCAGATATATCGGCTTGCCCGCTGCGTCCGCCGCGGCTTTCAACCTCAGCCCCGTGTGACGCGCTCCCGTGTATCCCACGGAACCAATGCGAGCATCCGAAACCAGTCGCAAGCCATCCTCGTGCGAGGTTCGGTAAATCAACTGCACCAACCCCGATGGCATGCCGGTCGCACGCACCGCCGCCACCACCGCTTCACCAAAGATCCGAGTCGTCTCGGGGTGACAGGGATGCCCCTTGGCAATCACCGGGTTCCCCGCCGCTATCGCTCCTGCAAAATCCCCACCCGCGATCCCGTTGTACGCATACGGAAAATTGTTCGGACCAAAAACCACCACCGGCCCCAGTGCCCCAAACATCGATCGAATGTTGGTGGCCGTGTCAATCGTCGGAACTCGCCAGCTCTCGCTGCGGGCCGAAGCCGCCGCCTGCCGAATCTGGTTGGTCGTGCGCGGCAGTTCACCGTCCTTCAACCGCGGTGATTTCGGCAAACCAGTTTCCGCATGCGCCGTTTCAACCAGCAAGTCCGCCCGCAATTCAATCTCAGCCGCATAAGCCTCAAGAAACTCGGCAAACCGAGTCCCCGGCCAGCCGCGCATCTCTGCCGATGCCTGCGCCGCATGCCCAATCACCGCATCAATCTCTGACCACGGACTGACCGGAAATGTCTGAGGCATCGGTTGTTCTGTGGCAGGATTCACTGCCTGAAACGTGGCCGTCGCCACGCTGGAGGTCCAGGAACCATTCAAAAGAATCGGTTGTACAGAATTCGACACGACTCACCTTCCACGTCACAAACCAACGACAGACACACAAAAGTCAACGCTGACTTTCAACCCTCACCCGCTGCACTTCTTATCCCGCCCCGCCCAACCAGTCGCTTTGAACTGCTCGGGCAGCGACAGCCGTTGCCAGCCGCTCCGCTGAACTCAGCCACAGGCGACGTCCTGACGCCAGCCTCCCCGGGAATCACCACAAAAACGCAGCAAAATTCTGCAAAAATGCGGGGAAATGTGAAAAAATCGGGGCGAGAATGCTGGCCCCAGTATCCGTGTTTCACGGGGTTTTGCAACTGTCGGGAGGAGGTTACAGAATCCGGGATCGAAACGACGGCCAATGCCCCCAGTCACCCCACCTGCGAACGATGCCACATGCCAACCGTCGCCACCCGGAGAGCTCACGGGCGCGGGGATTTTTCGCGCGGGGATTTTGCCGGAAGGCAGGCGACTCCATCCGTTCCGTTCGCCAGTTCGGTTCCGCCGGATGACTGCCACCGGTTTCCTTCCACCGGTTTGCTTCCACCGATCCGCCGCGACAGCCAACGATGCCGCTCAACGACGAATCGTGACCTCCGACCCCGTCCCGAGCAGCTCGTAAACCTCACGAATATCCGTATCCCCCAGATGAATGCAGCCGCGCGAAGCCGCGGCCCCGATGGATGCCGGATCAATCGTCCCATGAATCCCGATGTGGTTCCCCAACCCCAGCCAGTATTCTCCCAGAGGATTCTGCGGATCGTCCGCCTCCACCACGCCTCCGTCCGGGTCATACCACACCGGATTCTCCAGCTTCTCCTGAACCTGGAACTTTCCCGTCGGCGTTTTCTCGTCCCGACCAATCCCGATCGAATAGTGCCGCACGTACCAGCCATGCGCATGAACCGTCAGCGTGTAACGCGACAAATCGACAACAGCCCCAAACGGGCCACGCACGACTTTCAACTGCTGACCGGCCTGTAACTTCTCCGGAGTCACCTCATTCAGCTGAGCCAGATACTGCCAGGGCACTTCGTATTCCCGACCGATGCTCTCCAGCGTCTCTCCGTATTCCACAAAATGCGGTTCACCAAACTGCTCGTCAGCCGTCAGAAAAATGGCCGACGACGTCTGCTGCAGAGAGTCCATCAATAACTCACGATGCTCCGCATGCTTCCAGTACAATTCCGACAGCAAGGCATGCGCCTCCAGAATCTGCCCCTCAGCCTGTCGCTCCTTCGCGGTCAGTAACCCCTCCGCAAAATCGGCTGGGAGAATCTCCGGCTCGGTCGATTTCTTCGCGCGCTCCTGAGCCGCGCGGGTTTTGCGAGCCCCTCGGTCAGGGGTATAGGACGCCTGTTGCAGAGCCTCGTCGCGCAGGACCCGATCACGCCGGCGACCTCCAGCCACCTCCGCCAGTTCCTCCAACTCCTCTGGCGACGCCTCCGCAACCGCCAGCTCCGCATCTGAAGCCACTTCGTCCGATTCCTGCATGTCGCCTGCACCCGACTCAGCAGCCACCTGTTCAGCCGGAACGCCCTCCGGCTCCTTCAGATCACTCCAGTACTCATCCTCGTCACCTTCAGCGACGCCATCCGCACCGCCATCCGCATCCGTCGCAGGTAAACCTCCCGCAAGACCGGAAATATCTGACCAGTCTGAAGACTGCAGATCCTGCGGATTTCCGGACGACTCCGCGGTCGTCAGCCGCCCCGTCTGCACCGATTTCGTCCGTGGAATCAGATCAAAACACCAGACAAAGAAAATCACGGCAGCTGCCGAAGTCAGCCACCAATGCATCGGGTTTTTGGGGGATTTCTGCTGTGCAAACGGCTGCATGGTCGTTCCTTCCGTGGATCAGTTCCCCGTATTCTGCCAGAGAACCGCATCAGGAGCGAGACCTGTTTTTGAGAACAAAAAAGGGGTCAGGTCTCTTTTCCCGGAATCGCCCACTCCAACACCCCACGTCGGGGAGGGCGAAGTTCCACCTGAGCCGCAAAACCCCGCGCTCGTTACGAATTTGCGGCTCGGCAGGAGCACTCGCCCTCCCTGTGGGATGGAGAAACGATGTGGAGCCGGAAGATCGTCGCGTTTCGCTCCGCCGAAACGTGCGTCCAGCCTCCGCGCGCCGAAAAAAGGATGTGGGGGAGGGCGAAGTTCCACCTGAGCAGCAAAACCGAGCGATGGTTACGGATTTGCGGCTCGGC